>PLSN01000056.1 GCA_003165135.1 Bacteroidota bacterium | reverse complement strand
CGTGGTATAGAGTATATGTGGCTGGCACTATCAAGGTCGACGGGCACGGACTCGCGGGCGTCCCTGTTTACATCGTTTTCTTTTCTTTTGTCATTGCGCTTACGATATATTCATTGTCGCTGTATAAACTCTGGAAAGAAAACATTCTCTCATCAGCAGAGATCAAAGCGCTGTCATATGTGCTTGCAGGATTATTCTCACTGATGCTGCCTATGCTTAGCTATGATATTTTCTCAATGCTCACATATGGCGATGCAGCCTATAGGGGAGTGGATGTTTATATCGATACACATTCGAACGCAATATCGCCTTATTTTGATTTCGTCAGTGATCTCTGGAAGAAGGCCCCCTGCGTCTATGGCCCTGTATGCCTGAGTACTTTGCGCATTGCTGCACTGATAGGCGGCGGGCATTTGTTGCTGGCACTGGCAGCATATAAGCTTTTGGTATTGCTGTGGGCGATATTATTTATCGAAGTAATGTCACGCATTGGTACATTGCTCAACACCCCTAACAGGAGTTTACTATTTATCATTCTGAACCCTTTAGTTCTGATGCAGGGACTGGCGCAGTTGCATTGCGACGGTATAGCTATTACCCTTAGTGGCTGTATGATCTATTTCTTTCTCAGCAAAAAATGGTATTGGGCATTCATGTTTGCAGGTTTGAGTATCGCTTCCAAAGTAAGCTTTGTCCTGATGCTGCCATTTCTCATAGTCGGATTATTTATTGAGAAAGAAACATGGCTAACTTTCTTATCCCGGGCTGCAGGAGGTTTAGCTATTACCATCATTACTATTGTTGCTCTTTATTTCCCTTACTATACATCACCACAGACAGTCCAGGTGCCATTCAAATTTGTCTTCGAGCAGGACCCGGCCAAGTCTATAGCGGAGGTCATAGGTGATATAGTTTACTTTGCACCATCTGTGATCTCCGGTGGTGAAGACAAAGAACTGCAAAGCAATCTTCATGTCAAACCAAGTGTATCTAGCAAACAACTCGAAGCATGGCTGCTGGTCAAAAAGATCAGTCAGGCATTTGCATTATTGATGAGTATTTGGGTGTTTCTGCGGTTCTGGATGAGCAGGCGAGACCTGCGGCAATGGATGAAGGTTTTCACACGGCTTATGCTACTGTTCTTATTATTTTATTCTCATGTTTTCTACGCATGGTATCTGCTCATGGTCATTCCGTTTCTATGGTATGAAGATGATCTACGGTTCATTCAATGGCTATTTGTGCTTACCTGTTTCTCTAATGTACATGACATACTCTGCGCGGTCAATCATGGCACTCCTGTTTACTTTGTGGTGTTGCCGCTTACTTTCTTATCCATTGTAAGTTTTGTGTGGAGGTTCCGCACTGTGTTTTTTCGCTCAGTGACGGAAGTGGCTACTTCTTAGCGACATTGAGCATGAGGCAGGTATTGAGGTCTAAAGATTCACTGGCTGCAGCTCCTGCTATTTCCTTCACAGGCAGCTTATCTAAAAGTCCAGTCGTTGTCCTGCAATTAATACTAAACCTTTTTACATTTAATTTCATGCAGCTGTCAGTCTCCAGTTCGTATTTATTTGTAGCAAATAAAATCACATTATTAGTCGGCAAACTATCTATCTGACAAGCTGAACTCAGCAGGATATTCTTTATGTTTTTATCGCGCAGGTACTCGGGAAACATATCCGATGTGATCGTCGCTTTTGGGACGATAAAAGGATTGTTATTTGTTTCTATATAGTAGATCGTCAATGGATGTTTTAGTGCTATGGCGTGCATGCGCTGGCAAAATGCCTTACTGTCAGATGAGAATCTACTTGTGAGAAATACAAAGATCAGAAGGTACAGAAAATTGAATGCTACCAATGTGCGCCAGGTAGCTTTGATGCGCGATAGTTTTATCTCAGGCCTGTCATTGAGGTATTTTTGTACAACAAGAAATATGACAACGGGCATAAAACCTATAATCGGAAAGAAGAACCTGAATTCTTTATGTGCAATAAAAAAGTGAAGTAAAATAAATGGCAACAGTATGAAAGTGTAAATGCTTTTTGGTTGCTTGAAAAACAAGAGTACTAATGCGACAATAGCCATGAAACCAATAGGTGGAGATAGTGTGATAAAGAGCCATATTAGATACATGTAAAATGGCGACCCACCAAAGTCGCTATGCTTATGTATGAAAGCAGAATCTATGTAGCCCCAGGCGGTACATACCCATTCTCCATAGAAGCGGTGATCCAGTAATACTCCTATGAGAACCATCAAGGCCCCACCTGACAGCAGGCTCAGTACGGCCTGGAGGTTTTCTTTTCTGATCCATATCAGCCAGACGGTCAGACCTACTGTCAATATAGCGGTCTGATACCTGCACAGAAATGCAAGACCCAGTAGAATGCCAATACGTGCAAAAGCTGCATTCTTTCTTTCAATGTTGGCCTTTTGATAGAATAACAACAGCGTAGCTATTGCTATCAGCATAAAATTACCCGACCATGTCTCCGATGAGAAATGCACAGCGTACATATATGGATACCAGAAGAGAAAGGATGCTGCTATATAGTACTTGCGATATTTACCATCAAAAAAATTCAGATTAGCGAGGCAAAAAATGCT
>PLSN01000226.1 GCA_003165135.1 Bacteroidota bacterium | reverse complement strand
CTTCAGGTCCTGCAGATTATCTTTACCAAAAATATTCTCGCTCTCATCGCGATAGACAGGAGCAGTAGCGGCAGCGACACCATCCGCTCCCATTTCATTGATATCTTTCTTAGTAAAAGGCTTCATCAGAAAATCGAAACTGAAATTATAAAGCCATACAAAGAAAGCTGTCGCAGTGACTAGCAAAAGTGCTCCTGTTCCCACTGTCTTAAGCAGGCCCGTGATGCGTCCCTGCTCGCCTGTGAGATAGTCTCCGAAACCTCCGCCCCAGTTGATGACAGATGATGGATGCACAAGATAATTCACAAAGCTAAGCGTAGCAGACAGCCATACCAGACCGAAGAAGGAATACAAACTCACCTTAAGCGCATTGAATATTTTTTTCTGCATGAGCATATTGAATCCTGTCACAAAAAAGACTCCACAGAATAGATATGATGCCAAACCAAACAGTCTGTCGATAAAAATATGTGCAAGGACCGCACCCAGACGACCCAGAGTATTGTGGACCTTGAGTGAATTGTCAACGAGGGCGCTGGTAGCATTATTCAGCAGATCAGATTGGTCATCTGATACGGTAAAAAGATACGAAGTGAAAGACACAGCGAGAATGAATGATCCCAGGAGCAGTCCCATGCCGGCTATCTTGCCCAGACGGCCATCGCGCCACCATTGCAGTTTCTCATCGCCATCTTCGGGCTCGAAGTCAGCTTTCGCCGATGGTTTCTTGGCACGACTTGGTTTAGCCTTGGGCTGTTCCTTTGGCATATCCTCCATGTCTTCTTTCTTATGACGCTTGCTCGCAGTGATAGGCTTAGTCTCTTCCATTATGCCCAAATTTCATAAACAATAGTCAGAACCATATGGAATGTAACGCATTTTTGTACACAAATAGTGTGGAACTGTCTATAAAGGGGACGGTAGATGATAATAAAGAAATATACTGCACTAAAAAACCACAGCGTTTGGNNACTTTTGATAAATAATGCTCTTCTTTTTATTTGATGACTACTCTCGAATTGAGAGTGCCCGATTCGGTTTTGAGCTGGATAGTATATAGTCCGGGATCATAAGATGACACATCCGAGGCTAGCTTTTGCCCATTCAACACCCCAACATTTTCACTTATTTGCTGGCCGAGTGTATTGAAAATAATGAGCGTATAGCTACCGCGCAGATCACCTGCATCGATATAGACTGTATTAGTGGCTGGATTAGGATATACTTTGAGTACATCGGCAGATACTTTTTGTACAGCCAGAATATTTATTTCACCATTCACCACATTGATCAGGACCGGGTTCGGATAGTTTTGCCCTCCGCAATAATACCAACCGGATGTACCTTGCGCTTCTTCGCCTATAGCTAAAATATATTCTCCTTCGGGCGACTGAATACCATTGCTGACAAAAAGAAGGCTATCGTAGTAATTGACCGCCAGGCCCTGAGCTGACTGGGTGATCATGCCTATAGTTTCCACAAAATTGCCCTGCAAGTCGAGCAGCACGGCTTCATATTGCCCATAGTATGTAGCAGTGCCATCATTGATCAGGTTGACCTGTACTGAGGCGGCCTGTCCCTGAGTGAAGGTCGTAGGTAAAGGCGCTATATAGGAGTATAGCGCTATACCGGGGTCATTGGCCCCATTTACAGTGACTGTGATGGGGTTAGTATAGCTACCCTGCGGGACGAGTGTCCATGTAGTGGCACCTGTAGGTGCATAATATACACCTATAGTATATGTCCCGGGTGCAGTCACACCTGTAGAGGTGTCATTAAAGACAAGAGTATTGTAATAATTGGGCTGTAGTCCTGAAGTGCTATATATGACCCCTATAAACCTGATAAATGTGCCGGTTGCATCAAAAAGTGCAGCGCAGTAGTCGCCCGAGAAATTAGTTGAGCCATTATTAATAACCTCAGCTGTGTCGGTGAATGTAGTCAGAAATTGAATTGGATCGGGAGTGACAGTGATGGCGGTGTAAAGCTCGAGGCCCGATGAGATGACAGTAGTATTTGGGGGCTGGATGCCTGTGACCATTTCCTCTCCATTGCTAAAGTCTCCGTTAGAATATGGAGCCGGGATCAATGCATCTACACTGTAATAGCCATTGTCGATGCCGCTCCAGCCCCAGTTGATATGATAGTTGCCATTGCCATCGGCACCGTCCAGTACGAAAGTATGCCCGCCGTCAGAACCTGAGCCTGCATATTGTATAGGTCTGCTGGCAGCCATTTCGCCATCTATCAGACTTAGCCAGTCAGCTTCTACCGAATAGTTAGCCCGCTGGTAACCCTGTATGGTCGTGGGGTCATAACCGAAATAGGTAGTATAAGCGGCCTCACAGCTTGCCGGCACACCTGTACCAGGCAGGATATAACTGGAACTTTCTGTCGGCCCGTACATCATATCTACTGCCACTCCGGCGTCATACATGAGCGTGGCTATATCAGCGCTTGGGTTATTGGGGTCGTCGGAGTAGGGCATATTGGCCCAGTTGTAGGTAGTCGTGCCAAAATTGACAGTTAGTGTTCCATAATTGGATTGGTAGGAGTTAGTGCCTGTTCCCTGCGGAGGGTAGCTCCAGTATCTCATGATCTGAGACATGGCAGTGGCCCCGCAGCCAGTCAGAACGCGGCCGTTATTCTCAGACGGTGCCGAGGCATCGGTCGGGCAGTCAGCATTATATGGGAATGGTTGGTCCCAGGTAGTACTAACCAATGGGCCTACTGCGCCACCGGTTCTTAGTTGTTTGGTCACATGATTTATGTCTTGTGAGTAATTTGTCCAAAGGTCGGTGACAGCCTGTGTGGTGGCTGTCATAGTTACTTTGGCATAGGCTATCTGTTTATTGTATTTGACAAACCAGTCTGCGATCACAGGCGGGGCGTTTTGTATCACAAATTGTCCCTGAGTATTATAGCCGATGATGGGTTTGACGAGGTCCTCGGCTGATACCATCACAAAGCCACCATTACTAGATGCATTGAAGGCATAATAGAGCGGTTCTCCGATAGCCACACCATTCGTGATATTGTTATTGGTAGACTGGTAGGCCAGAGTCATTGTCACTGTCTGGCCTGTCATCTGTTTATAGAAATTCTGCGCTACCTGCATAGCGTGGGTTGCGTCTACACTCTTGGAGAAAAGTGCTGATACTGAAAAGAAAAAAACAACAATGAGTAGGTTGAGCTTTTTCATATATTTTATTTTTAAACAAAATACAGGCTTTCTTTCAAAAAAACGAATGACTTATGTTATTTCTTTAGGAAATAAAATATCTCTCTCGCAAAAACGCAAAACCCCAAGCACAGCGTCATTGCGAAAAATATCTACTTGATAAAAAATATTAGCGATGATATTTTGTGGCAATCTGTAAAGAAAGCTATGCAAGAGCAGAAGTATCAATGGCAAAAAACCTTTCATTTCGACCCTGCACAAATTTTCACTTATGTATTAAATATTTTTCTTTTTTACCACCTTAACCNNATTTTAAATTAAAATATGCATAATTAAAATTTAGTTTGCTTTAATGAGTTATGTGATACAAATATAGTAAATAGTAGTGAATCCACATAGATATTTTTGCAATGACGCTGTGTTTTGAGTGGGGACATAAGCCTCAATCAATTATCCATTGTCCATTGCTTACGCTGCTTTGGACGGATCGTGGAGTATGGTCTCGACCATCTTCTTTGACTCATCCTGAAAGTCGATCTTGACTATGCGGCCTGATACTAACCATCGACTGACACAGTCAGCATCTATATCTTTAGAGACTGTGATGCCCAGCTCCTGTAGTACGCGGGCATTGCACTGCTGCTCGAATTGTGTCTTGATCGGGATGCAGAGCAATTTTTTGCCGAGGTAGAGCGCCTCAGCCGTAGTCTGAAATCCGCCTGCTGTGATGACACCGGAGCAGTTGCAAATGTCTTTGGTGAATGATTCAGTATTAAGCGGTTTGATCTCAATGTTGCCCTGAGTGACAGCGTGGCCGGTGTTAGTATACACCACGAACTTATTGTCCGAAAAGCGAGGCTGTGAAAGGATCTCTACGATCTGCTCTTCGGAATATGACAGCAGGTATACAAGTGTAAAGTTATCGTCTTTTACCTGTGCGTTTCTGATCTCGGAGCGGATGATAGGAGTGAAGATGAAGTCGTCAAACTTCTGGTAGTGCATGGCCACCTTCTGGTCTACCGGGCAGAAGAGCTTTGTAAAAAGCTTTGTGATGCGGTGATTGCCGCCCATTTTGGGGAACTGCTTCGATGTGGAGGAGAAGATATTGCCGAGGCCAACGGTGTGTATGCCGCGGAGCTTGGCGCCCCAGACACTGATGGGCTCATAGTCAGAGATAATGATATCGTAATCTCTGAATGGAACGGCAAGTACACCTTTGATGACTGAGAGGATATTGGCCTTGAGAAAAGATTTCCAGACGTTGNNTGCCTTTGAAACAGTACTTGATCGGGAAAGGTACGTCGATGGCGGAGTTGTCTCCGCTGATGAGTACATCGATCTGCTCAACGTTTGGGTTTTCTTTGAGCAGGTAGTAGAGGTCTTTTGCCCTGCTTAGGTGTCCGTTTCCTGTGGCCTGAATTCCAAATAAAATTTTCATAACATGATTTTCGTTTAAGAAAAAGCGGCTCCCGACTAGTCGGGACGCCATCTGTTTGAACTATGCTACTTTGGTCAGATGCTTAT
>PLSN01000111.1 GCA_003165135.1 Bacteroidota bacterium | reverse complement strand
ATGAGGTATATCGACAGCACTGAGCAGTTCCTGTACATTAGGCGTGACCTCACGCAGCGCGAAGTTGAAAACATTAATGCCGTCGAGTTTCATCTCCAGCCCGTTTCTGGATATGCCCGGGGCGTATTCGTGAGGTGTCAGAGATGCTGCGGTAAAGGGGCTTCTGTGTCCGCCGTCATTGATCATGATGTCCTGATATCCCGATCCGTCAGACTGGAGATTAAAATGCCAGACATCATCATCTGCACACTCCAGCGCAGTGGCAGATCCTGCATCACTGAATAGCGGCCAGGTGCTTTTATCTTTTCGCGAAATCACAGATGTAGAGCAGTCTCCTACGAGCAGCAGGCCCTTGCCTCCGGGCATATTGCGGAGCAGGGAGCCGATGACAGAGAGGCCGTATACATATCCCGAGCAGCCGAGGTTTATGTCCAGTGCGATACATTTTTTTGACATGCCCAGCCTGTGGTGTATCACAGATGCCGTGTTTGGTATCAGGTAGTCGGGGGTCTGTGATATGAAGATCAGGACATCTATATCTGCAGGTGACCAGTTGAGTTTCGCGAGCAGAGGCTCTGCTGAACTGATGCACAGGTCGGAGGCGGTCATTCCTGCGGGAGCCACTCGCCTGTATCTGATGCCCGTCTGCTCGACAAAGGCGCTTCTTTCCCGATCCGGGATCAGGTCGAGGCTTTCGTTATCTTCTGACTGGGTGGGAACGGCAGCGCTTATTCCCCTGACGGCGATACCTGATATGCTGAAGATGGCCATATCACTTGGATTGTATCAGGGTAAAAAGATCGGAGAGGGTCTTTGAGCTTCGGATATCCTCGGCTGTCAGGACTTTATGATAGTCCGTGTCTACCATCGCGATCACTATCAGGGCAAATATCGAACTCCATTCATCCAGCTTTTTAAACTCAGTATCAGGGCCGATTGCAGGTGAGGGAGTATGATGGAGACAGGCAGCAAATTTTTCGATAAAGTCGTTAATATCCATGTTTTAAAAGTAAATAAAATCTGCTGCAAACCATAGTTTCTGCATTTCAAAGGCGATATAGGAAAATATTGGCTGAAATAGTGCAAAAGGGGTCAAACACCGCATTTCAGAAAAAATGGCCTATGTGTTGGAAAAAATAGGAGAGAATTATATATTTGCCATCCCTTTACGGGAAATTCCTCCTTAGCTCAGCTGGTTAGAGCACATGACTGTTAATTATGGGGTCCTTGGTTCGAGCCCAAGAGGGGGAGCCCAACTAGACAAGCCGTCAGAAATGACGGCTTTTTCTTTTTCTATAAGTCCCAAACCCTTGATATTAGGGCAAATCAGCAAAACGAAGCTGTTTATCTTAGCGGTTCGATATTCACCTTTATGAAAAATCAAATTTTCGGGAAATATCGAACCAATGACTAGACTTTTATCCTCATTATTCGCTGAAAGCATCAGTTTTGTTAGGCTTTTGACGAAAGTAGCACCTTTGTCAAACTGAGTTAGAGTTTCGCCGTCAGGTTTTGCTTTTGCCTGTTTTAGGTCAGCTTCTAAAACCTGTTGTTCCTGCAATACCGATTATTGATGCTATTGAACGTTACGTCGCTTATTTTGCCCTCAATCAGTAAATCTTGGTTCTTACATATCTTTTCAGTCAATGCGTCTAAATCTGCCTGTAATGAGTTAATCCGTCTGGTAGCATATTTCGTATTATCTCCTATTACTGTTTGTAGAATATTATGATAAACTTTTTCTACGGACTTTTTGACTTCAAACTTACCAAGTATATCAATCATAGCAGTTTCAATATCTTCTTTTTTATACCGTTGATGGCATGAATACTTACTGTCACAATGGTAATAGGCATAGTGCTGTTTTCGACCTTTGGATTTAGAAGCGGTATAAGAGTGATGGCAAAGGGGACATATAATGTGACCCCGTAGAAAAAACTGATTTTCTTTTGTTGATGCCTTTATAGGGGTCGGACGTTTACCATTTAATACCCTCTGTACTTTTTCATATAAGGCACTACTGATAATTGGCTCATGTAAACCCTTAGTCCAATAGGCGGGTTGACCTTTGAAAGCAGGAACTTTTACATAACCAGCATATATTTTATTGCGCAGTATATTGATGAATCCCTGTTTACTAACAGTTTTTAATTCGAGCTTTTTTCTGAGTGCTTCCGTAGAATATATTCCCTCAGAAAATAATTGAAACGCGGTCTGTATTGTAGGCGCAAAATCATTAGGCTTCACACTTGCCCTGCCAGTTATTACTTCCCTGTCATACCCTTTAGGAACTCTATTCAGAAAAGCACCCTCTTTAGCAAACTCATAGTTACTTGCCTTTACACGAATGGATATTTTATCGCTTTCTATCTCATCAAGTGTGTACTGAATATTTTCTATTAGTTTATGTTCGGGTATGGTCTCATCAATATTCTGCTCTATGGCTTTAATGAAAACGCCTAACTTTTTGAATTCAGTTTTAGCTTTTACCATCAGGAATTGATTTCGAGCAAACCTATCCCACCTTGTCACTAATATGTGGTCCACATTGGACTTGTTCTTTTTGACGTAGTCCAATAGTTCAACATAAGACTTTCGGTCAAAGTTTCTTCCACTTTGATTGTCTGTATAGCAAGCCACAACTACTATGTTTTTGCTTTCGCAATACTGTCTAAGTTGAGTTTCTTGGTATCTAAGGCTTGCACCTTCTTCTTGTTCTTCCGTGCTTACACGGGTGTAGAGTATTGCCTTTTGCTGTTTCAT
>PLSN01000062.1 GCA_003165135.1 Bacteroidota bacterium | reverse complement strand
TCTGCTCATCCCAATAGCCTTTCTGATGGACCTGCACATAGCCTGTATAAAAGCTCACTATGTTCTTTACCATCTGATCATTTATGCCGTTTATCAGTGACAGGCTCGTGCATGCCATCATCACGGCAAACAAAACCGATGCCATAGTGATAAAGCTCCGCCGCTTATTGCGCCAAATATTTCTCCATGCCAGTTTGAAAAGCATATTCATTATAGCGGATTTTTTTCAGGTTTTGCTCAGAGAAAAAATCATCTGTATATACTTCATCAAATACCAAAAATGAGTAATCAATGACAGTCTTGTTACCTTTTTTGGTTTTATCAGCCGGTATCATCTCCATATGGCTGGCCAGCACTTTGCCGCCCATTGTTTTTATACCGGAGCTTATCATTGTGTTTACCAGCTGGCCATCTTCGTCATAAAATTCATTACGCAGCTGTATATAATCTTTCTTGTCAATCCATGAGTATATCTTGCCCCAAACCACCGGTGCATTAGGCAATGGTATCAGTTCTATCTTCCAGCATGGACGGCCTTCGATTATAGCTGTGTCGTTTATTATTTTTTGGGTATAATCAGTTACTATCGATGATTCTTTCACCAGATCGTCATTAGTGAAATCAGATCCCATCCAGGATTGCATCATCATTGATGGGGGTAGTTTTATGACACGGTCAATGCTCGGTTGCCAGTTCCATATTTCTTTTTTGCGTTTGAGTGTGGCTGTGCCTTTATCACGGGCTGGTGCCATGACCAGTACCAGTGCCATCTCGGTGCCCTTTGACCATATTTTGAGTGACATCTCGCGAGTCCATGATGGACGAACTATCTTCATTGTCATTTCACCTCGTGAAGATTTGCCACGAACTTTCTCATCAGCTCTACGCACTATTTCTTTTGCATCCTGAGCGGAGGAAGAGATGACTATGAATAAAAGAGCGAGTGTTATTAATTTCTTCATTTGCCTTTCTTTTTTGGAGGTGTGCAATAGTCTTCGATGATCCTTTTTTCCATTGCATTCAGCGGATAATTATCACCCAGCATACAATAACCCAAGCTGACACCATCGAATATAGCACTGATCAATAATGCTGAAACATAGGGGTTCTTATCACCAATTTGTTTGTATAGCCCCGTCATGATCTTCATGTTCTTTTCAAAAGCCTTGTCAATAAAGTCCCCCATATCACCCATCACATGTGGCTGCAGTGATATAGCAGTCAGCAACTGGCAATACTGTTTTTTCTTTCGCAGGAATTCAAAGGTGTCCATCGTCATCCGGCGCATTATCTCATATGGGTCTTTCAGGCCTTTGTAATGGGACAAAATATCATCACCTACTTTCATTGCATCGTCAAAAATGGCAAGCAATATCTTCTCTTTGCTTTCAAAATAGTTATAGATAAGCCCTTTTGAGATGCCTGCTTTCTTAGCAATGCTCTCAATAGATGTAGCATTGTAGCCCTTATTGGCAAATAACTCCAAAGCTGCAGCAAGGATCTTCTCGCGGCTCTTTTCTCTCAGCTCTTCAAATTGTTCGGGACGACGTGGCATATTTATTATTGACTAAACGGTCAGTCAAAGTTAAAAACATTATTTTAAACTACCAAATAATTCTTATTACGGCAAAGATTAAGCTAAATGGGAATGTTGTGATTGACCTATATCAATATAGGTTGTGATTTATGTCACCTGAGTTTTACTTCATCTCACTGACGGCAGGATTGGTCTTGAAAAAAGCTTTGATAGCTCTAGCAGTTTCATCGGGCCTTTCTATCATCGCGCAGTGTCCGCAGGTATCAAATAAGATTAGCTGTGATCCCTTGATATCTCGCTGAAACCTATACGCATGGTCAACAGGTACAATTTTGTCATGCTTGCCCCATATGATCAGGGTAGGACATTGTATTTTGGTAATTAATGTGCTATCAGGATAGACTCCGCAGCTTACTATATCACAGGCGGCCTTTATATTGCCATCCCTGTTCCACATCATGTTATTGTTTTTGACTGATTCATGATTGATTTTGCTCGGATCGGCATAGACGTTTCTGGCTGCGGCTTCAGACTGAGACAATGGAAAACCTCGCAGGAAAAATGACCTGATCAAAGGCATTTTCATAAACCTCGCCACATTATTGGTTATTTTCTCCAGGTCATAGCCCGCTGCTGCAAGGAGTACAAGTTTTTTGACCTTGTCAGGATGGTCGGCCGCAGTGCCCCAAGCCATCATGCCACCCATAGAGTTGCCGACCACATAGAGGGAGTCCAGATGCAGCGTATCAATAAAGAAGGTCATAAAGTCACGGTACTGCTTCACGAAATCTGTCTTGACGCCATCAGGCTCAGGTAGGTCGCTCAGTCCGAAGCCCGGCAGGTCGACCCGTATCACGCGATATTCGCCTTTCATTCGCGCATCGAGCTTATTCCAGTTGAGAAATGAACCACCGAAGCCATGTATCATTACGACAGGTATGCCTTGCCCTTCATCTGTATAGTGTATCTCTGAGCCACGCCACATTATAAATTGCGATGCGGGCTGTGTAAACCTGGCTTTGTCTTCT
>PLSN01000495.1 GCA_003165135.1 Bacteroidota bacterium | reverse complement strand
GCGCTGAATGAATCCAGGCCCGCAATCTGGAACCCGTTGACAGTGGATATTGTGATATTAGTATGGCTAACAGAATAAGGATTTCCTACATACATATTGAAATTGTTATTGGCGTCTATCGCGCCTGCCCATACAGTATCGTTTGACACATAAATAGCTTCGGTAGTTACCCAATTTTCATAAATGGGATGCTCCCAGCAGGTAGCGACACCTATAGGTAGCAGTATTTGAGCCAAATAACGACTGTTACTTGACCCCCCCAACGAATTAGAATACCCACCTACCCATAGCGTATTGCCCTGCGGAAACATACACAGTGTTTGATCACTGCTAGGATAAAAATTAAAATTTGTTGGGACTCCTGTGGAGTCAAGAGCCAGAAATCCATAGGCAGGGTAATTTCCCAATGAATCAAAAGATCCACAGACATAAATATTGCCATTGTATGACAGTATCTGGCTGACCCAGTCAGTTTGGGCACTACCCATTACAAAAGAAGTGTCCAGATGGCCAGTTGCGACACTATATCTGGCAAGGTTACTAATATTCAAATAACTGTAATTAGCTGTAAAGCTACCTCCGGCATATATATAGTTTCCCACTTTGACTATTGCATTTACTGCGTCGTATGCCGCAAAAGTATCACTGCCCCAACTCGATACTGCACCTGTACTGAGGTCGAAATATTTGATCTGGAAACCTCCAGATGAAAAGCAGTTAAAATAAATATTGTTGCCATCTGCGTATAGAGCAGTGACCATTTGAGTAGTAACTGGTGCAGTAGGCAATAAGGCTCCAGTAGCTGCATCAAAGACAGCAATATAATTTCTGGGCTGGCCCGCTATCATAGTAAATTCGCCTCCTACGATCAACATGCCATTCTGCACGAGTATAACATCTACTGGGCCATTAGGTGCAGGCCGCCAACTTTGCAAGGTGCCAGTGTCAGCATATAGCATAGCCAGATTAGGGACATAGGTCGAACCTACGGTATCAAAGATCCCGCATATGAATAAATTATTCTGATAGCGGGCGATACCCGATACTTCAAAACCGGATACGACAGCAGTACCCGGTTGTAGGGTCTGGGCATCAGTTGCTAACGAAAAGATTATCGAGAGGACAAGTAGGTTTCTTTTCACAGACATTTTGTTATTATAAAGATAGCATATGAAAAAGGAAGAGGAAATAAAACTTCCTTTCTTTTCCGTTTATATTTATGGTACTCTTTGGTGGATTAGTCATAATTTACTATATTTGTATTACATAACTCATTAGAGCAAATTAAATATCAATTATGCATATTTTATTTTAGAATGAGAAATTAGTCTATGTGAAATGGATTGATTAATAGATTTCTGACTTTTTTCAAAAAAGGGGGGTTNNGGGTTAAGGTGGTAAAAAAGAAAAAATTATAATACATAAGTGATCCTTCGGCTACGCTCAGGATGACATAATTGTACTTGTATTTTGCGTAAGCGATAGAAGCGGATAGCCCGCCCGAAGGGTACGCCATAAATTCCTTTTTAAAAGTGTAAAGGTGGCACCACCAGCTGGCTATTGATGCGGTCGAGGATGCGCTGGCCGAGCTCCATCGCGAGATAGCCGTCGTGGACGGTGACAGGAGTGGGCTTATTGGTCAGGATGCTTTTGAGAAAAAGCTCCAGCTCCATTTTGATGGCATTGACCTCTTTAGGTTCGGGGATGTCGTAGGTGATGTACTTTTTGGTATTGTCTGCCAGCTCGATCTCAAACTGGTTTTCTTTATTGGCAGTAGGATGGTCCTCTATCCTGAATATCTCCGATTTCTGCTTGAGGAAATCCATGCTGATATAGGCCCCCGGCTGGAATATCCTCATTTTGCGCATGGCTTTGACTGATATCCGGCTGGCAGTGAGATTGGCCACACAGCCATTATCGAACTCGATGCGGGCATTAGCTATGTCTGGTGTGCGGCTCACGATGGCTACTCCGCTGGCGCTGATCTTTTTGACATTGGCCTTGACGAGACTAAGGATGATGTCGAGATCATGTATCATCAGGTCGTGGACGACAGATACATCTGTACCGCGCGGGTTGAACTGCGCCAATCTATGCACCTCTATGAATAGCGGCTTGATGAGCTTCTTATTGAGGCTGAGCAGGGCGGGATTAAAGCGCTCCACATGGCCTACCATGCATTTGATGCGGGCCTCGTCAATCAGTTTCACGAGGGTAGATGCCTCTGTGGTGGTGTAGGCGAGGGGTTTCTCGATAAAGAGATGCTTGAATTTTTTGATAGCTATCACCGCACAGTCATAGTGGGTCGTGGTAGGTGTCACGATGTCTACAGCATCGCATTTGTCTATCAGTTCGTGCTCGGAGTCGAAGAGCGGCACATCAAAATCTGCTGCCACCTTTTCGGCCTTGGGGCGGTCAGGATCATACAGGCCCACGACCTCGAAGCCTTCTATTTCTTTGAGAAGCCTGAGGTGTATTTTGCCCAGATGCCCGGCGCCGAGCAGACCTATTTTTACTTTATCCTTCATATGTAACCGTCAGCTAATGTAGCCTAGTCACCACTGTGGTCTAAATAATAGGGGGAAATGATGTTAAAGAGTTTTTGTGGACTGTCTCAATTGGAGGACTTGAGGCAATGAATAATGAATAGTGAATAATTAATAATGTAAATACATTACAATTAGCATGAATTGTTTAGTGGGAATGACTTGGATAGCAGTCAACGAATCCAAATACATCGGCACGCGGATGACACGGATCAAACGGATCTTAAATTAATAACAAAAGCGGGAATGAAATCTGTAATTCTGTGAATGTCTAGTTCGCCCTATCCATATACTCGCGGGTGCGGGTATCGATCTTGATCTTCTCTCCTGCATTGACGAACATTGGCACCTTGATAGTAGCTCCTGTTTCAACTACGCAGTTCTTCTGAACGTTTGATGCAGAGTTGCCTTTGACACCCGGATCAGCTTGTGTGACTTCGAGTATGACGAAGTTAGGCAGCTCGCAGGCGAGGATGAGGTTGTTTTCTTCATGGATGATGACATCACATACATCGCCTTCTTTCAGCAGGTCATTGTTTTCGATCATTTTGCCATCGATCAGGATCTGCTCGAATGTCTCCTGGTCCATAAAGTTATAGCCCATAGCATCAGAATACAGGAACTGATGCGGCCTGCGCACTACGCGTGCGGTGATGATCTCATGGCCTGAGGGGAAAGTATGCTCGAGCACACGGCCTGTCTTGAAGCTCTTCATACGGCAGCGAACGAATGCGTTTCCTTTGCCGGGTTTGACGTGTTGAAATTCAACAAATTGGAAAATATCGTGATTCCATTCTATACAAAGTCCGTTCCTGATTTCTGCTGTAGTAGCCATGTGATTTTGATTTGAGTGTGCAAAAATAGGAAAAGCCCCCAAACCCCCAAAGGGGGCTTAGAATAAAGGCTAGGTTGTATTTAAAAGCCCCCTTTGGGGGTTTGGGAGCTTTTAATCCGCTTTGCTGGCCTTGCCGACACCATTATCGGTCAGGTTCTTCATAGCGGCCGGCCCTTTATAATGAAGGCTGCCTACCCCATTGTGGTCGATAGATATTTCCTTTTCGGCATAAACTTCTACCGCTCCGACGCTATTGTTTTTGATATTGAGCGTATCGGTTTTGAGGCCATAGGCTTCCAGTTTTCCGACGCTGTTATTGTCGATATCAGCTGTCACTGCTGAGCCCGCGAGTGCTACAATCCCGACCGAATTGATGGTAGCGGTCAGTTTCCGAACCTGGATCTCGAGAGATGTTTTGCCGACGGCATCGATATTCAGGTCGAACACATCGGTTTTGATAGGGCCTTTTGTTTCAACCTTGCCTACGGAGGCATTGTTTAGCGAACTAAGTTCTTTGACATTGACATATACCACCATTTTTGTTGGCTTATTAAAATTGATCTCGCTTTTGTTAGCTATCTCGAGGGTTTCACCTTCATTAGATACTTTGACCGCCTGCTGCAGATTCTGATCAGTCTCTACTTTGACCCATGCCGGCCCGCCATCCTGGGAGATGATAGTTTTGAATGCTCCATCAAGGTGCAATTTAGTAAAGCTGCTGATGGTCCTGTTTTCTATGGTCACATTGCCATTGCCAAATATGGCATTATGAGAGCCGAGTTGGCAGCTGCTCATCGCAGTGATAAAGGCTGTAATGATTATGCAGTTGATGACGGATTGCCTGATCATGTGTTTGTATTTTTTATGAAAACGTAATTAGTTCAGTTAAATCTCTATGACATAGGTGTGAGCGAGTTTGTCGTGCCAGCCTTGCTTCTTAGGATCAAAAATGACCCAGATGAAGCCGAGCAGTAGAACAAAAGCCGAGAGGTATTTCCATGTGAATCGCCACATGGCCTGTGAAGCAGTCTCCCTGCCGTATTGTTCGTTCACCACTTTCAGACCGAGAAGCCGTTTACCCAGTGTGCCCTGCCAGGATGAGGTTTCGCAAACCACAAAATACGCCATGACGAGTATTTCCGCTATGATGGTGTCGGAATCAAAGAGGCTGAAGATGCTATAGATACTGATGCCCCGTGCATACCCCAGAACGACATAAATGAACATCCATATCATGATCCTGTCGATAATGAAGGCAAAGAATCTTTTCGTGAAACCTGCATAGTTATTATATGATACTACTTCCATTGCCTTTTATTTGATTTTGTGACCGTTTGAATCCACTACATTCACCTTGACGCCCTGATCATTTACCTTGATGTTTACCTTCTCATTTTTATCTCCTTTGCCTACCACTGATATTCCACTTTGGTTGATATTGACTGATACATGCGAAGGTCCGCCTACCGGTGCTGGAGCCTCGGGTGCTTCCGGGGGTTCGGGTGCATCTGAGTCGTCATCAGNNGTTTTGCAGTCTATGCATTTGATCTTGCCGTTTTGTACTTCGAGTGTTTTGCCGGAGAGGAAGCCGTCATCAAAATAATCATTGCCTTTGACTGTCGCCTCGATCTGGTCTATATTGTCAGCGAAGGTGATGTCTTTGCCCTCGGGCACATATATCCTGATCTTGAGCTTCTGTCCGCGCCATTTGCCTTCTTTGGGTAGTTCGAATTTGTCATCGAGATTCAGCGTCGTATCGGTCTGGGAATATTTATAATGGATCATCTGAATGTTTTTCCCCGCATCGGCGAAATTGGCCCCACGACTGAAGGCTACTTTTTCTACATAAAAATTAGTGTCAGGCGATACGGCGATCTCCATTTTGATATCGTTGAAGGCAAAACCATAATCGGTACGGGTCATTCCACTGATATGAACGATAGAAGAAAAATCTTCGCCGTCTTTGTTCTTAAGGGTAAGAACATTGCCCATGGTATCCGCGAGCTGTACCCGTAGTGTGCCTCCTTTAGGTGACCAGAGCTGCACTTTCTGGATATTAGTATCAGCAGCAGTGAAGTACTTAAAAACACTCCATGATGAGTACCCCAGAAGGATGATACCCACGAACCAACCTATCAGCAGCACTCTTTTCAACCCGGGGTTTTTAGCCTGGCTATTGGTGAGAAACCGAATGGAATAGTACATGATAAAAACTAAAGGAATGCCTATCGTCAGCACCAGTCCTATATTGAATGACATGATCGTATAGCGGCTGGATACGAGAAGATTGGTCAGGTCAGTGAGTGAAGCACTGCTCAGTATAGAGAAGCCAAAGAATAGCCCGCCTAATACAAGCATCCACAGCGCACAGATCATGATCACAAATACCAAAAAGAATTTGGCCAATACTGTAAAGACTGTCTTTGCCGCGTTTGCTGCACTACCTTTTGTATCACCATCTTTTACGAATGAGTTGATAGAACTGCCTGCAGTGGTCATAGCGTCACGCACTTCCTTTTCTATATTCTGGATATTGACCGGCTGTCCGCGCATTTGCAGTTTTTCAGCACTCGTATTGGCCTGAGGCACTACTATCAATAGTATGAAATAGATGATCGTGATGGGAAATCCCAGACCTAAGTGAGCAAACATGGACAGCACTACGACAGCTACCAGTGCTATACGGATCCATGTAGGATCTCCCCATCCAAAGTAATATGCCAGGCCAGATATGATACCACCTACTTTCTTATTGTCCGGGTCGCGAAAAAATTTCTTTTCGACAGCACCCGAATATGCAGTAGAAAATGAGGTAGTACCTTTTGCCTCCTGCCCGGGTGCAGCTGTCTCGGGCTCTCCGGCGATATCTTCCGGTTTACCCATGAGAGAGATGACATACACCACATCCTCATCATTTACCACAGCCCTTGTTTTACCCAGCCTTTGTGTAAATATTTCCGCCACTCTGGCTTCAATATCGGAGAGTATTTCTTTCTGTTCACTTTCATTGGTGAATTTTTGCCTAAGAGCCTCAAAATAGCGGTGCAGTATATCATAAGCCTGTTCATCTATGATGAATGGTTGCCCGCCGAGGTTTATATTGATCGTTTTTTTCATGATTTTCTATTATTGACTATTTAGGATTGTGTTACTGCATTAAGGATCTTATCTACAGAGATATTTAGTTCCCTGTAGGCTGCGGACATCTCGTCCAGAAATTTTTTGCCGTCGTCAGTTAGGGTAAAGTATTTCCTCGGTGGGCCTGATGTGGACTCGACCCATCTGTATGTCAGAAGGCCTTCGTTTTTGAGTCGGGTAAGCAGCGGGTATAGCGTGCCTTCCACTATGAGCAGATGAGATTCCTTCATCATTTCTATGATGTCGCTCGGGTATTTCTCACCCTTAGACAGGATAGCGAGTATGCATAGCTCCAATACTCCCTTGCGCATTTGCGCTTTTGAATTTTCAATATCCATTTTTATTTCTCCTTTATACTTATTGATAGCTTAACCTTCTTAGGTTTTTTGTCAGTATCGTTGTTAATCTCTATAGACACATTTTTCAGGTTTTGATTTACCCATTCCTCTATTGCTTTATCATCTATTACTTTGCCGTTGACATGTAGTTCGCCGTTTTTGTCTATTTGTATGTTCAGGTTCAGGTCTCCTTTTGACTTTTCAGCTTTTTTGTTGCCACTTGCATATCCGGATGCGAACAGAAATGTACAAAAAATGACTGTAAGTATCTTTTTCATGATCGTATGGTTTTAGAGTGTATTAAATTTCACTACTACTTTATAGGTATCCCTTGTATCCAATCCTGTTGAATTAACTTTAATATTTTCTGACTGGCTGAGCAGGTTGGCCTTAAGCTCCTGGTCATCGCATTTGATCTCCTGTATTTTGATGTCCCCGTTTTTTGTCACCTTAAAAAATATAGCGGCCATGTGTTCTCCTTCCTTTTCTTTCAGAAACTCCGGAAAACGGATCTGACTTTGGATAGATGTGCTGATGTTTTTTTCAGCAGCGAGGTTTGTTTGATTATTATTTGGCCCGGCAAATGCAAAAGCTGTGCTGGTCAAAAGTGCGATGGCTAATATTATCTTTTTCATTGAGTATGGATTTAATTGGTTTTGAGTCTAATTTCTAATGCAAAGATATAGTTATTGAATTGTATTATGCAATACAAAGNNAAATAAAATATCAACATATTGATAATCAAGTATAAAAAAAATTGTGGGTGCTACGGAAAACATCAATTTGTTTAAAAATTATCTTTTTTAAACAGAAAAGTCATTTCTTCTTGAGCTTAATTTTAGGATATAAACAATGCGAAAATCAGTTTTCTAACAAAAAAGTATATTTTAAAGGAAAATTAATATTTAGTGCCTGAGTCTCAAAAATGGTTTGTGATAGTAAATCCTGTATCAGGTTTTGGCAAGGTGCGTGAAAACTGGCGCGAGATATCTCATGAACTGATCAAACAGGGCATCCCATATGACTCAGAGTTTACTATACCGGAATGCAAGGGTGACGGGATAGCACAGAAGGCGATAGCCAATGGCTACACCAAACTGATCTGTGTGGGTGGCGACGGGCACCTGCATGATATAGTGAATGGTATCATGACACAGACAATAGTACCGAGTACGGACATCACGCTGGCCATGATCTCTCAGGGCACCGGCAACGACTGGATCAAGACCAATGGAATACCAAAGAACTATAAAAAAGCTATCTCAGTGATCAAAGGTGGCAAAACCTATATTCAGAATGTAGGCCTCGCAGAGTCATATAGAAATGGGCAACCTATCACCAGATACTTTCACAATTTCGCAGGGGTGGGCTTTGATGCTTATGTCGTACAGAATGCACTTAGTTCAAAAGGCTATGGACAGATCGCTTATCTTCTGGTCATGCTCAGGAGTCTTTTCTCCTATCAGAAGCCAGTCCTTCGTATCACGCTCGATGACAGGGTGATCGAGACACCTACATATCTCACTCTATCCGGTCTGGGTAAGTATGGCGGTGGCGGTATGAAACTAACACCCAAAGGCCAACCGGATGGAGATGCGCTGAATGTAAGCGTAGCCAAAGATTTCTCTAAAATGGATGTATTCAGATATATAGGCAAGCTATACGACGGTTCATTTATCCATCTCGACAAAGCCGAATCTCATATGTCAAAGCATATTCGTATCGAAGTGGTCTCATCTCCTGAGGAGGTCTATATGGAGGCAGACGGCGACATGATGGGCACAGGTCCTTTTGAAATATCTCTCGTGCCACATGCATTGAGGGTCGTGATACCGTAAATAGACTTGAGATATTAGACAAGAGACGATACCTGAAAATCAGTCCTCACAATGTCGTCCTTCACTCTTCAAGCACTACCACGTCCGGGTCATCCTGTCGGAGCGGTCTGCCTGCGAAAGAAACCATATACACCCCTGAAAAAATCAATACGGCAGAGATGATCTTTTCTGTAGTAATGGAATCTTTGCCGACCAGTATGGAGATAAGTGTAGCAAGAATAGGCTGTAGGTAAATATAAGCTCCCACAATAGAGGAGTGCACCTCGCGCAGTGCTATGACATTAAAAAGATAAGCGCAAAATGTGGTACAGAAAACCACAAAAGCCACCGCCAACCATACACCTGTCGTAAAGGCAGGCCATTGTATACTCCGGAACTGGCCTGCACCCATCACGATCACCCACGGCATACCGAAAAGGAAGACCCATTTGATGATGGTCATGGGATGGTATTTTTTCATCAGCGGGCGTACGATGACCAGATAGATAGCATACGAACTGGCATTCAGCAAAATGAAAAAATCGCCGAGGGCTGTTTTAGAGGAAAAGTTCAAACCCTTGCCGCTAATAATAATAAAAGCTCCTGCTGTACCGAGGACCATGCCGGAGACCTTCTGCCAGCTGAGCTGTTCATGACCACTGAAAAACGAAATGACCATCACAAGTATCGGGGTCATGATCATGATAAGCGCACCATTGATCGGGGTTGTGATATTCAATCCGGCAAAGAACATTTCCTGATTGATGACCACGCCAAACAGAGAACATGCTATCAGCAAGGGGTAATCTTTTATTGCCACTTTCTCATTGCCCCAGAAGCGCCCTACGATGAAAAAGAGCACTGTCGTGACCACCACCCGTATGAGTATAAACCCTTGTGGCAAAATAAATGCAGGCATCACCAGTTTCGATACGATGAAATTAGCTCCGTAGAAAAAATTGACCAGAAAAAGGAGGATATGAGCTATGAGTTTGCGTGACATACCTCGAAAATATGTATTTGTAGTTTAGTCACCCAAGATTTTAGCGCTTCTAATAATTATTGCTCATGCTTCGGCATTTCGTATGGCTGATGGTCTATCTTGCGATATGCCCATCCGAATATCAATGGAAAAACCCACAGGGAGAACATCATCGCACATAAGATACCCCCGATAACCACCCTCGCAAGCGGCCGAGAACTCTCAGAACCAATACCATGTGATACCGCAGCCGGGAAAAGTCCGATGGCTGCCATCATTGCTGTCATCATGACCGGCCTGATCCGCGAAAGCACACCCAGTTTGATCGCTTCATACAAGGATGACTGCCCACCCTTGATCTTATCGAGGTTTTGCTTGAATACTGTGATCAGCAGAACACCATCCTGAATACAGATGCCAAACAATGCGATAAAACCGATACCTGCTGAGATACTAAAGTTAGTGCCAGTGACATGCAGCGCCATGATACCTCCTACGATAGCAAAAGGAACATTAAGGAATACAAGTCCCGCATCTTTGAAATTGCCAAACATGATAAACAATAATAAGAATATAAGTGCAAGGCTGATCGGCACCACCTGTGCAAGTCTCTTGGATGCACGCTGCTGATTTTCAAAATCGCCTTGCCATGCCATTGAGTACCCTTTTTTCAGTATAACTTTTTTATTCACCTTAGCCTGTGCCTCTGCGATTGTACTTCCCATATCTCGGTCACGTACGGAGAATTTCAACGCGGAGTATCTTTCATTATCATCTCGGAAGATCAGACATGGCCCTGTCTTTTGTGTGATTGTTGCTATTTCTTTGATTGGCACCCGAGAGCCGCTTTGTGTAGGCACAAGCAGGTTGCCAATATCTTCGGGTGTTTTGCGGAACTCTTCGGGCAATCGTATCCTGATATCGAATGTCTTGATACCTTCATAGAGAGTTGAAGCTGCCAGTCCGCCGATCGCCATCGCGACTACTGCGCCAGCATCAGCTGTCGCTACCCCATAGAGAGCCATTTTAGTCTGGTCAAGGTTCACATCTATCTCTGGCTGGCCCACATTGTGTATTACACCGAGATCGTCGATACCACGGACTCCTTTCAGTATATTATACACCTCATTTACCTTACCCTCCATATAGTCGAGCGAGTCACCATATACCTTGACACATATAGAACCTTTAACGCCTGATACCGCCTCCTCTACATTGTCCATGATAGGTTGTGAGAAGTTGAGATTGACCCCGGGTATTGTTGAGAGTTTTTTGCTCATCTGATTGATGAGCTCATCTTTTGAGATCTTTGGGTCCCACTCACTCTCCGGAAGAAGCAAAACGTCAAACTCATTGTTATAAAAACCAGCTACATCCGTGCCATCATCAGGCCTGCCTGTCTGAGATACAGCATAGGTCACCTGCGGAAAGGTCATTAGCATCTGCCTCACCTGTTTAGATACTTCTACGCCTTTATTAAGTGAGACACTGTACGGCAATTGTACCCTCAGCCATATAGAACCTTCATTTAGTTCCGGCAAAAATTCCGTTCCTAAAAATTTAAAAGAATAAAGGCCAATACACATAGCTATCAAAGCCGTGACGACCACTATCTCTTTATGCTTGAAGCATTTCATAAATCCAAAGAGCATAAAGCCGGTCAGGTGATGTACAAAAGGATTGTGCTTTTCTTTTACATTTTTCCTGAGGAGCATATTGATCAAAACTGGTACCAGCGTGAGTGTGGTAATAAGCGCCCCGAGCAATGCAAATCCAAGCGTATATGCCAAAGGAGAAAACATTTTTCCTTCCACTTTCTGGAATGAAAAGATAGGCATCAGGCCGGTGATGATGATCAGCTTAGCAAAGAAAATGGCCTTGCCGAGATTGGCACCATTGCGTTTGATAAGGCCGAGCTTGGTCATCTTGTTAAACCGGTCCATACCGATCTCCATGGCCCTATGGTCCAGGATCACAAACATTCCCTCGACCATCACCACCGCCCCGTCTATAATGATACCAAAGTCAACCGCACCAAGTGATAGCAGGTTCGCACTCATGCCCATGAGATGCAGGCAGATGAATGCAAACAGAAGTGCCATCGGTATGATGATGGAAACGATCAGGGTCGTTCGCCAGTTAAACATGAACAGTGATACCAGAAATGTAACCAGCAGTATCCCTTCAATAAGATTATGCAGTACGGTATGAGTAGCAAACTCAATGAGGTCTGAACGGTCATAATAAGGAACGATCTTAGTATCGGCAGGCAAAATTCCGTTATTGAGCTTGTCGATCTGCTTTTTGAGATTCTCTACAACTTCAGAAGGGTTTTCTCCCTTTCTCATTACAATAATTGCTTCTACTACATCGGGCTGGTCAGTCACGACACGCTTGCCCGTAGAGTCTTTTAATCCATCACTTCTGCCTACCCAGCCAAGACGCGGCACATTGGATATTTCCACTGTCGCCACATCTTTGACGAGCAGCGGTACACCATTATTATTTTGAATGATGACATTCTTGATCTCATTGATGTCATTGAGCAGGCCTATGCCGCGCACCACGAATGCCTGATTGTTTTTTACGATCATATCACCGCCTATATTGATGTTGGTTTTTTGTACAGCGGTGAAAACATCTAATGGTGTCAGTCCGAAAGATGTCAGTTTGCCCGGATCGACCTGTATCTCATAGG
>PLSN01000472.1 GCA_003165135.1 Bacteroidota bacterium | reverse complement strand
CTAATAGCAGCAGGAATATTGATTTTATATTTCTCCAGTTGCGGATATCTGAAGACTCTTCTTAATTCCTTTAATAGTTCATCGCAGATAAAGATGGTGAGCTTACCTTCGGCTACCTGACCCAATAACCTATCCTCTGTTTGTGTAATGATATAGCTGACCCATATATTGGCATCGAGGACATATCTATTTACCCGCACTCTGACGTGATTTATGCTTTATAGTATTGATAGCTGTCATGCTGAGTGGTTTCACAGCCGAGGCTAGTTTAGGTCCGTTTTTTTTTCTGATGCGTCTCGCACGCAGGTAGGCCAGTATAGACTCCTGTTCTATACCATCAAACTTTTCAACCTCGTTGACTATATTTTCGATTGTTGTTTTAAACGCTATAATGGTAGCCATGATATTTTCTTTATATCAAAATTACAAAAAAAAGTCCAACCTTGATTTATCTATAAGACCACTTGCATGCCATCAATTATTCACCGGCTTTGCCGTAGCAGAGATACTATGCTGCTGTGAGTGGTTGATCTGGTCGAATATCACTATTTCATTTTCGCCTTCATTCAGCCATACGCCCGGCACGTATAGTGAGTATTGCGGGCCGATCTCCCAGTACCTGCCGAGGTTATGACCATTCACAAAGACCACACCCTTGCCAAAGCCTTTCATATTGATATAGGTGTCGGCAGTATGTGTGAGCTTGAAGGTGCCCGTATAATATACAGGTATATGCGGGATATACTCCTGCTCACAGGCATATACATGCGGGTCTTGGGGCGGCAGTGCGTCTATGGTCCAGCCCAGTATTATTTTGCCATCCATCACGATGCCTTTGGATGTACCTTTGCTATTCTCGTACATCTTTCTACCGAAATTGATGCGGCCTATGTTTTCTGACAGTATCCTTAGTGTGTCATTTTTGCGCAGGTCCAGTGTGATCTCTTTGGGTATGGAGCCTGCCGGTGCATCACGGTTGATCGTAGCGACGAGTGAGTCATTTATATAAATAGTAGAGTAGTCTTTGATACCGGCGGTAGACATATGTGCATGCTGAGCGCTGTCCCAGGTGCGCTCATAGAGCATATAGCCATAGGCATGGGCATACACCTCAAAACTCAGCGCATCGCGTACATAGTCCGGGTGTACACGCTGCAGGGTCCTGAAGAGAGGATATGAGGTCAGCTTGATATTGTCTATAGACATGCTCGGTATAGGTGCGGGTACATCGGGCAGCATACGATGAGTGGCACGCTGATATACAGCACGCAGTGAGTCATAGAGTGGCGTGCGGTTGCCCGCCTCATCTACAGGCGCACCATAGTCATAGCTGGTCACTACAGGCCATACTTCATGTCCTTTGCTATAGTTTGCGCCGTTCATGAATCCGAAATTGGTCCCTCCATGTATCATGTAGTAGCAGAAAGAAAAATCGGTCTTCAGCAGTTTCTCTATATGCGTTTTGTATGTCGACACGTTGCGGTGAAACATATGTGCATCGCCCCAGTGGGTGAACCAGCCCGGATATTCTTCTGGTATATAATAAGGACCTTTTTTATTGTAAAACCTCCTCACCGTATGATGTGCTATGCCGAGAAACTTGCTGTCATTGGTACCGGGGAATAATCCCTTGATATGACCGAGCCTTGCGAAGTTGACCACAGGCACCACTCCCCCATCGCAGGTGAAAAGTGTATGCGTGAAACCCACCTCGCGAAAGATGTCGGCCATTTTCTCCATATAGAGTTTGGCACTTTTGATCGGTATTTTGCTCTGCATGTCGAATGCAAAAGAACCGAACTCATTCTCGACCTGTGTCATGAGGATATTGCCGCCCTGCTCGACGAATAGGCCGTCTACCTGCTGATGCACCTGCCTGAGATAGTTGCGGCATAGATGGAGAAAGGTCTCATCATCAGCGCGGAACTTTGAATTCATGATCCAATACGGAAAGCCCCCAAAGTCCCACTCCGCGCATACATAGGGACCGGGACGGAGGATGATATACATACCTTCGGACCTTGCCGTCTCGACGAATGCACGCAGGTCATGGTTGTCAGTGGTCCAGTCCCAGACGCCGGGTGCGGTCTCGTGATAGTTCCAGAAGACATAAATGGAAAGCGCATTGCAGCCCATGGCCTTTGCCATCTGTATGCGTTGCCGCCAGTACTCACGGGGTATACGCGCATAGTGCATCTCGCCGCCATAGATGCGGATGGGAGTATCATTGAGCATGAAAGCACCGTCGCGTATCTCAAACTTCTGCGCATGAGAGACAGTACATATTGACAATAGTAATAGCAGCAGTGAAAAAAACTTCTTCATGAATAGCCTTTGACGGTAAAGATAAATTTCTTCTTGGTTTAGAAAAGGGAGATGCGCAATAGCTGAATCAGTGGGAAAAAGCAACCTGTAATTTTCTGCCGTTGGTGTTTAGCGCAGCGTCACCAACAACACGAGCCCTATCGGCATGTTGGTGGAAAACACCGACATGGGCGGGAAAATACGAACATCGTGGGCATAGATAAGCCTTATGCAGCTTCCTGTATTCTGTTTCTTTCTATCTGAAGATCATAATGCATTTGGACGCGAAGCAAGTATTCAGCTTCTATTCCCAAGAGCTTTTCGAGGTTGATAGCAGTAGCAGCACTGATATGCCTACGCCCATGCAGTAGCTCGCTCAGATGTCCCGGCTTGATCCCGAGAGAGAGAGCAAATTGAGATTTCTTGATACCACGGGCAGCCAACTCTGATTCGAGTACTTCACCCGGATGCAATGTCACATCGGTGAAAATTTCATTTCCCTTTCTGTCTAAAACTTTATAAGTTGCCATATTTGTGTAATTAATCTATGAAAGCCCCTGCCCGAAGCGCTGCAGGGCTGGATCGATCTGATCTCACGAAAACAAAACTCATAAATATCAGTCTTTCCTCGTCACGATGATGAGCGCAGCCAGCACACCCGGTATCCAGCCAAAGCAGGTCAGTATACATACCAGCACAATACTGCCGCATCCCTTGTCGAGCACGGCCAGTGGAGGAAAGATGATACATAGTAATACCCGCAGGCAACCCATGATGCTAATATAAAATTATTCATTCACTTGTCCTGCTTCCTTCTTCAGCACTTCGCCTTTGGCTGAGAAGGTCGCATCATAATTCTCCCGGCCCTTAAAGAGCACCGCCTCATATGTCAGCGAGCCATCAGGATTTTCGACCTGCGATATGATCTGTATGTCAAAGCCGGGAAAGTTCTTCATGATGCCCTGATTGATGGGCCGCGGTATCTGACCGTTGGTGATGTCGGTCTCCGTCGCCAGCCATTTTCCTGTATTGTCAAAGCGAGCGATCTGCGCTTTCTTGGCATTAAAGAATCCCACCTGAAAGATATTCTCACCTGCTCGCTGCCATGTCTCCTGCTGTGCGGCGGGATACTTAGCGCGAAAGGCGTGTGCTACATCCCTGGGCACTTTGTCCATGGTCAGTGTCTGCGCATCTGCGATATGATACAGTAGTATGAATGATAGAATGATGAGTGTATTTTTCATGCTTGATTATTGTATCTAAAGATAAGATTGTTTGGGAATTTTTTATCGAACCCACAAAGGGTTTTAAACCCTTTGTGGGTTGTGAATGGCATCTCGCCAACCATAGGCGGTTATCTCATTATTCAACCACGATAACATGCATCACAATTAATAGTCTCACAAGCCATCAGCCCGTATGGATACATGATCATAGTCATATGGCGCACTGACGAGGGTCATGTTTTTCAGACTGCGGTTGATGATACATTTGCTCCGTCAAATAAATAAGTAAAAGAAAACGACAAATCATAAAGGCGAAAGCCACAACTCGGTTTTTATCGTAAGTAGCCGCTGTGTTTGGGCACACAGCGGTTTTTTTATTTCTAAAATCCCATAGAAGCAATAGCATAGCCGATACACCCTACTATAACCGGTATAAATACAGAAATGTAAAACACTTTAGCCATACGGTCATGCCCCATGCCTGTCGCTATGATCCCCACCACCAAGGCCACTGCAAAATGACCGGCGAATATAAACATCAGCCAAATAATACCACCCGCATCATCCGGCCCGCCGGGTTTGTAGCCATATATCGCCCATGCTATATAGCTTCCCAATAGGGCGATGTTTACGAGGATAGTGATCAATGTTGATTTCATCAATGCAATTTAAACAAAACAAAAATGCCATCTGCGAGATCAGATGGCATTGTGTATTCAATTGTCAATTGTAAATTGTAAATTAATTTTTACCAGATCCGCACCAGCTCATCAGGCGAGTGGTACATCTTGTTCCGGTCCGTCACATGCCATGCCTTGTAGAAAGCAGGCACATTGCTCAGTGTTCCATTCACCCGGTACATCTCTGGTGAGTGTGGATTTACATTGATCAGTGTACGCAGGTACTCCGGCCTCATCACACCCCTCCATACCTGAGCGAAGCCCAGAAAGAAACGCTGGTCAGGAGTGAAGCCATCTATCTTGGTTGTGTCCTTGCCCTGTGCTGTGAGCTTGAATGCATCGTATGCGATGAGTACACCGCCGAGGTCAGCGATATTTTCGCCGAGTGTCAGGTCACCGTTCACATGCATGGTATCAAGCACTGTGTATGTGCTGTATTGCGCTGCGAGTTTTTTAGTACGCGCTGTAAACAGTTTACCATCTGCAGGCTGCCACCAGTCGTGGAGGTTGCCCTGTGCGTCATAGAGCCTGCCCTGATCGTCAAAGCCGTGTGTCATCTCATGTCCGATCACCATACCGATGCCGCCATAGTTGACTGCGTCATCTGCAT
>PLSN01000352.1 GCA_003165135.1 Bacteroidota bacterium | reverse complement strand
TATCCATCTGCCATCCGACAGTTCCATTCCCAATCAAACATGACGAAAAGCCATTGCTATATAGCCAATTCCCGAAATTACTATCTGGTATCGCTACATACTGGGCACGAACAGTGGACAGAGTGATACACAGACTACATATCAGAAAGATACGGCGAAGGGTAGAGTTTGTCATAGATGACAGGTTTGTTATAAGCTTAAAGATAAAAACAAAAATCAGGAACTGTATTTTATGATAGCAGATTGTCTCAAAGTACTTTTGGGGGTATTCATTATTTGCTATATTTGCATTTANNTCAATTATGCATATTTATTTTCAAAAATATCAATTTGGATTATTCTTAATTAATGCATTATCAGTAATTTAAAGTTTTGACACTAGTGGCACCTATACCGTGAAATATGGATTTTTGAGATGTATAAGTGAAATTTTCACACACACACCCAAACCCCCTAAAGGGGCTTAAATACAAGCGGCGCATCGGCTGTTAAAGCCCTCTTTAGGGGGTTTGGGGCTAGAGTCGTTAGATTTATCTTCAAATCGTTTCTATTTCTATCTTTGCGCCTCAAAATTTCAAATAATGGCTCTTCAATGTGGTATAGTAGGCCTACCGAATGTAGGCAAATCAACTCTCTTTAATGCGATCAGCTCCGGCAAAGCGCAGGCGGCTAATTTCCCTTTCTGCACCATAGAGCCTAACACAGGCATGGTCGTAGTACCGGATGAGCGCCTCAATAAACTCGAGGAACTGGTACAACCACAGCGTGTGCTCCCCACTACGGTGGAGTTCGTAGATATAGCAGGCCTCGTCAAGGGTGCCAGCAAGGGCGAAGGTCTTGGCAATCAGTTTCTCGGCAATATCCGCACGGTAGATGCCATCGTTCATGTGATCCGCTGCTTCGACGACCCGAATATCATCCACGTAGACGGTTCTGTCAATCCTGTGCGGGACAAGGAGGTGATCGACACCGAACTCCAACTCAAAGACCTCGAATCGGTCGACAAAAAGCTCGACAAGGCTAAGAAACTCACCAAGACTGCTGATAAAGAAATATTGAAAAGCGTTGAGGTGCTTTCTGTCTATAAAAAGCATTTAGAATCCGGCCAGTCTATCCGTACTGCTCCCGTGCATGAGGATGATAAGCGTTTTATCGAGGACCTGCAACTGCTCACTGCCAAGCCTGTGATCTATGTCTGCAATGTGGCAGAATCTGATGTCAATACCGGCAACCAATGGGTCGAGGAAGTCAGAAAAAATGTCGCCGGAGAAAATGCAGAGGTCATTATCATCTCTGCGGCTATAGAATCTGATATAGCACAACTCGAAACTAAAGAAGACCGTGAAGCATTTCTCGCGGATATGGGACTGAAAGAATCAGGCCTCAATAAACTGATACGCGCAGCATATAAAGTTCTCGGACTGGAGACATACTTCACCGCAGGTGAAAAAGAAGTTCGTGCATGGACCATTAAACACGGTATGAAAGCCCCTCAGGCAGCCGGTGTGATACATACAGACTTCGAGAAAGGCTTCATACGCGCCGAAGTGATGAGCTATGATGACTTTGTGAAATATGGCTCCGAGGCCGCCTGCCGTGAAGTAGGCCGTCTGCGTGTAGAGGGCAAAGATTATGTTGTTCACGATGGCGACATCATGCATTTCAGGTTTAATGTGTAAATAAACATGTTGTAGGTTGTAAGTAATAAGTTATAGGTAAATACATATGCTTAACCTTAATTTTACTCCTTTCCCGGTCATCCATACCGAGCGGCTTGTCCTTCGGGAGATCACTGACGAAGATCTGCCTGAGGTCTTCTTTCAGCGCTCCGATCCGCAGATGATGAAGTATGTGGACCGTGCACCGGCTAGATCACTGGAAGATGCAGCTGAGTTTCTCGGAAGGTTAAAAGCAGCTTTGCTGGCAAATGAAGGGATCACCTGGGGCATCACATTGAAAGATGAACCCAAGCTGATAGGCAATATTGGTATCTGGCGGATAGAAAAAGAGCATCACCGTGCAGAAATAGGTTATGCACTGCATCCCGGCCATCAGTCAAAAGGCTATGCTTCTGAAGCATTAAAAGCGATATTGCATTATGGCTTTCACACTATGAAACTTCACTCTATGGAGGCTAATGTAAACCCGGATAACGCCGCTTCTATAAAGCTTCTCGAAAGGAACAATTTCATCAGGGAAGCTTATTTCAAGGAAAATTATTTCTTCGATGGCAAGTACCTTGACTCAGCTATTTACTCATTGCTAAATCACTCATAAAGAGCCAATTACTGTCATTTGGGGAAAAATTTCTCGGCACAACTTTTGTATTGTTTTGATTATAACATTATATAATCAACCTCAAAATATATGAAAAAGATATTCATAGTTTTAGCGGTCATATTTTGCATCGCTTTTACCCCGAATACATATTCACAAGTTGTCGTTTCGGTTCGCATAGCTCCACCAGCCTTACCTGTGTATGTGCAGCCCGCTTGTCCCATAGATGGATATCTATGGAGCCCGGGGTACTGGGCTTACGATCCGATAGATGGATACTACTGGGTACCCGGCGTATGGGTCGCACCTCCACAGCCGGGTTTTTTATGGACTCCGGGATATTGGGGCTTTGTGGGTGGTGTCTATGGTTGGAATGCCGGTTATTGGGGCCCTCATGTAGGCTTCTATGGCGGAGTATGTTATGGTTTTGGATATGGCGGTGTGGGATTTTATGGCGGTGAATGGGCCGGTGGGCATTTCCGGTACAATACGGCTGTGTCAACTGTAAATACGACTGTCATTCACAACACCTATGTCAATAATACTGTCGTCAATCATACAGTAAATCATACAAGTTTCAATGGCCCCGGAGGTGTCACTGCCCAACCTACCCAGGCAGAAAGAACTGCCATGAATGAACACCATGTACAGGCGACCAGCATGCAGCAGTCGCATCAGGTGACAGCTAGCAAGGATAAGAGCCAATTTGCCAATGTAAACCACGGCAAGCCTGCTACAGCCGCTATGAGTAATCCGGGTGGACAGCATTTTGGTGCTGAGGGCCATCCAGCCACTCCATCGCATGCCACAGCTCCTGCTGCACACACCTCCGCCGCCGCTCCTCATGCGGCCGCTCCTGCCGCTCACACTGCTACTCCTGCGGCACACTCATCAGCACCGGCCACTCATCAGCCAGCTCCTGCTCATACTACTGCGCCTGCACATCCTGCCCAGATGAATAACAGCCATCCGCAACAAGCCAGTCATCCACATGCGCAACCGGCACCTCATCCACAAGCCGCTCGCCCACAGCCGCAGCCTCGCCCACAGCAAATGAGCCGGCCTGCACCACAGCCACGTCCCGCAGGCGGTGAGCCACATATGGGAGGTGGTGGTGAACATGAAAGGCATTGATCTTTTATCAAAGCCTGACAGGAAAAGCCAGAATGGCTACTTCTGCTGTTGACTCTATGTCATGGCATAACTGGATGTTACACTTTAAAATAAATTAGTTGCATAATTCACAGAAATAGGCCTCGGAATTTTATTGGGCATAGAAATAGCAGGTGTTAACATCATGGCTATTCATGTGTTTAAAACCATCCCAATAAAATGAAAAAGATATTCATACTTATCACCGTAATACTTNNGAGTGCCAATGCACAGGTCAGCGTCCAGATACGGATAGCCCCACCGGAGATTCCAGTATATGTTCAGCCTGCCTGCCCGACAGATGGATATCTCTGGAGTCCGGGATATTGGGCATATGCTCCAAATGGCTACTATTGGGTACCGGGGGTATGGGTCAGCCCTCCGCAGGCTAACTATCTATGGACTCCCGGATACTGGGGCTATACTGGTGGTTTTTATGGCTGGAATGGCGGCTATTGGGGTCCTACAGTAGGTTTCTATGGCGGGGTAAACTATGGATGCGGATATGGAGGCTCAGGTTTCTATGGCGGTCAATGGCAGGGAGGACGTTTTCAATATAACACAGCAGTTTCCCGCGTGAATACGACTGTCATCCACAATACTTATGTCAATAATGCCGCGGTAAATCACAGCTCAAGCCGTGCGAGTTTCAACGGACAAGGCGGCGTGACGGCACAGCCAAATGCAGCAGAGCGGACAGCAATGGGCCAACATCATGTACAGCCTACCAGTGTGCAGCAGTCACATCAGCAGACTGCCAGTCAGGATAAAAACCAGTTTGCTTCTGTCAATCATGGCAAACCTGCCACTGCTGCTATGGCATCACCTGCTAACCATATAGCAAATGCACCGGCTAGTCATCCTGCAGCAGCCAAGCCCGCTGCGACAGTTTCTCATCCACAAGCCGCAAGTCATCCGGCACCAGCGGCAGTCCATCCGCAACAGGCAAGCCATCCTGCACCAGCTAGCCACCCTCAGGCAGTAAGTCATCCACAGCCAACTAATCACCCGCAGGCAGCAAGTCATCCGCAACCCGCAAGTCATCCTGAAGTGGCATCTCATCCTCAGCAGGAAAGCCGTCCTCAGCCACAAGCCACCAGGCCACAATCGAGCCCTCAGCAAAGCAGACCTGCACCTCAACAATCACGCTCTCAAGCCCCAATGAGACAGGCAGCTCCTGCTCCACATATGGAAGGAGGTGGTGGTGGTGAGCATGAAGGCAAGCATTAAAAGATATTGATACTAAAGTAAAAGGGATGATGTAATGGCATCCCTTTTTTTATTTGCTAATTATTTGCAAAACATTACCTATGCTTCCTGCATCTTCCTTTGGACAGGATTCTTTTTTCTTTCTACTGCAGCTTTGACGAGGCCGATGAAGAGTGGATGGGGATTCTCGACTGTAGATTTCAGTTCCGGGTGAAACTGCACTCCTACGAACCAGGGATGTGTCGGTATCTCGACGATCTCGACGAGGTTATTCTCAGGATTGATGCCCGAGGCGATCATGCCTGACTTCTCGTAGTCTTTCAGGAAATTATTATTGAACTCATAGCGATGACGGTGGCGCTCGGAGATAGAGTCTTTGCCGTATATTTCGAATGCCTTTGTACCGGCCTTTATATCGCATTTGTATGCACCGAGGCGCATGGTGCCGCCTTTGTTGACGATCTTCTTTTGTTCCTCCATCATGGCTATCACCGCATGCTGTGATGATGGGTCCATCTCTGTGGAGTGTGCATCCTTAAGCCCGAGCACATTCCTGCCCCACTCTATCACTGCCATCTGCATACCGAGGCAGATACCGAGGAATGGGATGTTATTTTCACGTACATATTTAATGGCTGTTATTTTGCCTTCTATCCCTCTGCTACCAAAACCCGGTGCTACCAGAAGTCCATCGAGATGACCTAAGGTAGCAGCGATATTATTTTCATCGAGGTCCTCAGAGTGGATTGACTCTACGGTCACTTTACAGTTATTGGCTACACCTGCATGAATGAACGACTCAAATATCGATTTATATGCATCCTGCAACTCGATATATTTTCCTACCAGGCCTATCCTTACCTCACTGGTCGGTGCCTTGAGACGGGTCAGGAATGTTTTCCATTTGTCAAGGTTTGCTTCTCCTTCTACAGGCAGTTGCAGTTTCCTCAATACTGTTTTGTCGAGATTTTCCTTTTGCAGTTCCAATGGCACATCATAGATCGTCTCCATATCAGATGCCTGTATCACCGAGTCGATGTCCACATTACAGAATAATGCCAACTTCCTTTTGAGATCAGAAGACAGTTCATGCTCGGTACGACATACGAGTATATCCGGCTGGAGTCCGTATGACTGGAGTTCCTTCACCGAGTGCTGTGTAGGTTTGGTCTTAAGTTCTTTGGCTGATTTCAGATAGGGTATCAATGTCAGATGACAGACCAGTACATTATTGTGGCCTAGTTCCCAAATGATCTGACGGACTGTCTCCACATATGGCTGCGCCTCTATATCACCGACTGTACCTCCTATCTCCGTGATGACTATATCAAACTCACCCGTCTGGCCGAGCAGCATCATACGGCGCTTGATCTCGTCAGTGATATGCGGGATCACCTGCACGGTNNGCCCGAGGTCGAGATCGGTCTCGGCTCCGTCTTCGGTCACATAGCATTCACCATGTTCGTATGGATTGAGCGTGCCCGGATCGACATTGATATAGGGGTCAAATTTCTGTATGGTCACCCGATAGCCACGCCCCTGAAGTAGTTTAGCCAGCGATGCTGCAAAAATACCTTTACCCAACGAAGAGGTAACCCCTCCGGTCACAAATATATACTTAGCCATAANNGTGACTAAAGTGGAGGAAAACCGTCCCTGAGAAGAATAAATTAGGGAAAGTACGATTCGCTCACCAAATCGGTCATACAAAGTTAAGAAATTAATTCTGTAATTTTACTACTGGAGAGATATGAGTGTGGATAATCGCTGTAAACCACACTATCACTCAAAAATGAATATTCCTCCGACGGTTGAGCTGCATTCGGAATATCAGCACCAGAACACCGAAAAGGAGTATTTCCCATATACAGGCAAGTGGATTTGACCGTTGGTCGGGTAGCTGATTCAGGTAGCTAAATGGCACCACATTATCTATAAAGTAATTCAGCCAATTATGGATCAGAGGCTCCTTGTAGAATATCAGCTCCTTGCCAAACATATTTGAAATGCCCAGCACTATCCAATCCAGATCAGGCAAGAGCGAGAATATAATACCCAGCTTATACTCACCCCAATACATATAAAGCATCACTAAACTGATCAGCCACATTGTGACATGATAAATAAGCCACATAGGGTCTGCAATACTCAGATGTGGCGGGTCGTAAACCATCTTGCCTAGTTTGGTCAATATCCCGCTCAAAAGTAATGCTGTGATGATGGTGAAAAGCACCGAAAAAAACCGAAAGGATTTCCACTTGAAAGCCCTTTTGATGATCATACCGGCTA
>PLSN01000194.1 GCA_003165135.1 Bacteroidota bacterium | reverse complement strand
GGAGATAGAACCCAATGCACTGAATATAATGGTAGCGAATGATCTGGACGCATATTAAATAAAAAATAATATATTTATATTCTAAAAACAAACAAATGAAAACTCTTATCTTATTTTCTTTAGTCGTATTATCTTTTTCTGGATGCAAAGACGCAACACAAGCACAGTTCAAATCACTCGGTAAAAAGCACATCATTACTCAATGGGGTTGTGATGGCAAAGTGATAGGAAAGTGGGAATCTACAGGAAATGTATCTAATGAATCCAATTCTGATGGATGGTATTTCGAGGATTCAAAAACAGGTAAGCTTGTTGAGATAACTGGCTCAATAACTATCGAATTAGAATAAACCTGAGGTGTAGCTGCCGAATGATCGAGACAACCACCAATAGTTTATTTATTGGACCTATAGCTCAAATGCATTAAGCAACTCCATCAATGGCAAAGAAGGACAACAACAAACTGATCGTATACAGCACCAACCCCGACTACAAACCTCAGGAGGAAAGTGAACACCAGGATACATTGCCACCTGCACAGCAGACATTGTATCTGGCATTGGAGCGGCATGGAGGCGGCAAGGTCGCCACAGTGGTATATAATTTCATCGGTAGCGATGATGATCTCTCGGTACTCGGCAAACAACTAAAAACAAAATGTGGTGTAGGCGGCTCGGCGAAAGATGGCGTCATCATCATACAGGGCGACAACCGCGACAAGGCTATCACATATCTTCAGTCACTAGGCTATAAGACGAAAAAGAAAGGCGGCTGACAGGTAACCCTCAAAGGGTTCTAAACCCTTTGAGGGTTGCGTTTGAAATTTCAAAACAATTTTATCACAAATTCCTTAACGATAATAAAAATGGCGATCGCCAGCATGGTATATCCGAACATCAGGCGTAGTTTTTTGTTGTCGACCTTATGTGCGGTTTGTAATCCGATGTACATTCCCAGTATGGAGCAGGCCAGAAAGCCCAGCAGGAGCGGCCAGTCGATATGGTGAGACAACTGATGTCTATGGGCATTGGATAGCACATCGCCGAGAAAGCCAATGAATGAATTGAGAGTGACGACAGTCAGGGCAGTGGCAGTGGCATTGCGAAACTCCATAGGCTCCGATGCGAGGATCAGAGGAGTGAGCAGAAAACCTCCGCCTCCGCCTACAGTCCCCATAAAAAGCCCGATAAACATCGATTCAAGCAGTACTAATATATAGCTTGACTTTCTTGTTTCTTTTTTGTCGGGCCGGGCCGCAAAGATCATATTGNNATTGCGGGCGACCATGGCCATAAAGAATGCGAGCAACAATAAAATGGATGTATCTTTAGTGAGTTGATGACTACCTATAGTAAAGAAAACGTCGGGGATAGAGTGAATAAGATACCTTCTCATGACAAACATAGATATGACCGCAGGCAGTCCGCAGTATAGCAGTGCTTTATATTTCACAAAACCCAAACGAAGATTCTGCAAAGTACCAAGCAGGGCTGTGGAACCAACTATCAGCAGTGAATATCCTGTAGCTACCTCAGGAGAAACATCAAAAGCGTATTTGAGTATAGGTATAGATAGCGCTGCGCCGCCGCCGCCCAGTAGCCCAAGCACTAAGCCCGTGAGTACCGCCCCTAAATATCCGAGTATTGCTATGATGCCCATGTTCCGAAGCGTCGAATGTACGAAATAGTTCTATAAGCCAAATAAAGTGTGTTATCACACAAATAGCACGCATATCCAGCTACCTTCATCTCACTATTTTTTCTACCTTTATCTGACAACCAAGCCGAGATAGTGCAGTATGAGTTACAGAGTTTTCAACCCACAGGAATATCCCCTGCCATATATCATCGATGACGTAAGCCAGTGGCCCATAGCCAAGCTGACCGCGGATAGTGAGGCCTTCACGGCCGCAGTACAAAAGGCAGTGCTGGATAAGGTGACACACAAGGCAAAGAATGACAGTTCGCTGAAAAATGAACTGGAAAAAGTGCTCTATCAGGAGCGTATCCGTCTGACACAGACCCCCTGGAAAGCTGACCCTAAAGACGAGCGCCAGTTTTGGAATAATATCAAGAGCAAAATAGTACATCTTGATTCGGTCAATGCCGGTGAGGAAATACATACATCTGAAGAGGATATACTCAATGAGATCGTAAACCGATATACACAGGAGATAGTAGGTCACTTTGACGTCAGTGCTTTCAAATTTGCCAAGAATATATTGCCGATTTTTTTCGGACGCATATTGAATGCAGCACCGGGTAAATGGTTTAAGACACTTAGTGCGAATGCCAAGACCATCCACGAGAAAATACCCATCACCGGTGATGTGGACCGCATCAGAAACCTCGCTAAGAAAGGCACGATCATAGTGACCCCTACGCACTTCAGCAATATGGACTCTATCATGGTGGGCTGGGTACTGAACGAACTGGGGCTGCCGGCATTCACATATGGTGCAGGGCTCAATCTCTTTTCGATCAAGCTGCTTTCCTACTTCATGAGCAATCTAGGTGCGTATAAAGTAGACCGCCGAAAGAAGAATGCGATCTATCTCGAAACATTGAAGACCTATTCACGCGAAGCAATAGAGCGGGGAGCGCACTCGATATTTTTTCCCGGTGGCACACGTTCACGTTCGGGAGCACTGGAGCGGAAACTTAAGCTGGGCCTGCTCGGTACAGCAGTAGAGGCACAGAAAAATAATTTCAAAAGATTCTCGGACTCTACTGCACCCCGGATATATGTCGTTCCGCTCATCATCAATTACCACTTCGTACTAGAGGCCGACTCACTGATCAATGACTATCTTAAAGAGACTGGAAAGGAAAAGTTTATCCGGGAAAATGACAATTACTCGACTTCGTTCGGGATGATAAAATTCATTTTCAAATTCCTGTCGGCTAGCTCTTCACTTGCTATATCTTTTGGTACACCGATGGATGTGATAGGCAATGAGGTTGACGAAAACGGAGACAGCTACAATCATCTCGGCCAGTATATCAATGTCAAGAATTACTTTATGAATAGCGGTGAGCTCACTGATGACCATCAGCGTGAGGAAGAATATACCAAGATGCTGGGCGAGAAGATCGTCTCACAATATTTCAAACACAATGTGGTGCTCACGTCTCATCTGGTCTGTTTTTGCGCGTTCGAGCTGCTGCGTAAGAAGTATAACTATATCGATATTTTCACGCTCATACGTACACCCGTTGAGGATGTCAGGATCGACGGCAAAGAACTGGTAGATGCGATAGAACGTGTCAAGGAACAGCTTAAGGAAATGAATAAAAACAATGAGGTGCTGATCTCGCCGGAAGTGCGTTTCACTAATGAAAAGGTGATCGAGCATGGCATCAGTAATATTAACCTGTACCATGCCAACTCGCCTCTCGAAAAATCATCAGACGGTTATTATTATTCCGAAGACCTGAAGCTGCTGTATTATTATCACAATAGATTGGAAGGATATAAACTGGAGAGATATGTCTGACAAAAGAACAGTAGGAGTAATAGGCGCAGGCAGCTTCGGCACAGCGATAGCAAACCTGCTGGCTGAGAACTGCCACGTGATACTCTATGAGCGCAATGCAGAAGTGCGTGAGGCGATACTGCGCGATGGTCGCAACCGAAATCATATCATGCATGCCGATATAGAGCTGACGGATTCTCTCGAGGAGATCGCTACGAGGTGCTTCCTGCTTTTCCCCGTCATACCGTCGGCATATTTCAAAAACATGATCATCGATTTCTCGCCATACCTGCGTCCTGATCATATCATGATACATGCTACGAAGGGATTTCATTGTGAGTTTGATATTGATACAATGAAGCCATACGACCTGAAGCTGAAGCAGATCAAGACCATGAGTGAACTGATACGTGAGGAGACCGCCATCGTGCGAGTGGGCTGTATAGCAGGGCCCAATCTGGCAGCAGAGTTGGCAGAGCATCAGCCCGCAGCTACCGTCATCGCGAGCCGTTTTGATGAGGTGATACATGAAGGCATCACATCACTAAAAAGTGATCGCTTTCAGGTATATGGCAACAGGGACCTGCTCGGCATAGAGCTCGCAGGCGTATTGAAAAATTATGTAGCGCTGGCTTCCGGCGCATTGAGCGGACTGGGATATGGAGAAAATGCACGCGCTATGCTTATCACACGGGGCATGGCGGAGATGATATATATTGGCAAAGCCCTAGGTGCAGACAAGCGCTCATTCCTCGGTATGGCGGGCATCGGCGACCTGATCGCTACTTGTTCATCACCTAAATCGCGCAACTACTCTGTAGGTTATCGCGTAGCGAAAGGGGAGAAGCTGGCCGATGTGACTGCCTCTATGAATGAAGTAGCAGAAGGCATCCGCACACTCAAAATAGCAAAGCTCATAGTCGATCATGTCGGCGCTAATGCGCCACTGCTTCAGATGATGAATAAAGTTTTCTTTGAAGATTTTGATTTCGACAAGGCGATCAAAATGCTGATGCGTTTCCCTGTCGGAAATGATGCTGAGTATCTGGACTTATAAAGTTTATTACTATTACTTCTGCAAGCCCCAATATGTCATATAGGCATTGAATATGGTGAGTGACGCAGATACCCCCAAACTGAAATAGCCAAGGATATTGGCAAAAGAAAACTCACCCTGCCAGAGCTGATGCATCTTTTTGAAGTGGAAAAATGTATCCTGCAGAAAGAAATTGTCGATCACAGCAAATGCTGCGTAAATGCCGAACGTCTGAAGGTAGAGAAACCAACTGATCTTCTTGGCTGCGAAAGAATGAAGGTTGGAAAAAATGATCATCAGGATAAAACCCAGATTGAGAAAGTATACGAGCATGGACTGATAGTCCTGAAAGAAGTGCGCCTTGTCTTCAGGCATTGCATCCTGTGCGGTGAAAGCAGCCACAGCCTTGTAGCTCAGGTAACCGCAGATAATGGCACTCAAGAGCACTATGATGCCATATAGGCGTGCCACTTTGTACGGGCTGATACGCAGCATCTCAATGTTTGAGAAGGAACGTTTGTAGACCGTACCCATCATCAGGCCTATGAGCCCGACTATGATATATGTGAGAAATGATAGCATCCTTTGTTTTCCAAAAGCTTGCTAAGATATAAAAATGAGTGAATAATATGCTAATTTGGTCAATATGCTAATGTGCTGATGAGGTTGGGAATCGGTTAATCTGGAAATCAGGAAACAAGTCGTCAGGAAATAAAGTGAAACATTGCCGCAATCAGCAATCCCCGATCCCCAATATATTACCCTCTGTCTGCAAGGAGATATAATGCAGCCATTCTGATCGCAACACCGTTCTCGACCTGCTGGAGTATGATGGATTGCTTGGAATCCGCCACATCAGAGTTGAGTTCTACGCCTCGGTTGATAGGGCCGGGGTGCATGATGGTGATCTTTTTATTGATGGAGTCCAGCAATCCTTTGTTGACTCCATAGAAGAGCGAATACTCGCGCAGTGATGGGATGAACTTGATATCCATCCTCTCCAGCTGTATGCGGAGCACATTGGCTACATCGCACCATTCCAGGGCTTTTTTGAGGTTTGGCTCATAGGTCACACCGAGTTCCTCGATATGTTTTGGTATCAGTGTGGGTGGGCCGCAGACCTTGACCTTGGCGCCCATCTTGGTCATCAGTGGTATGTCTGAACCAGCTACACGGGAGTGTTTGATATCACCTATGATGAGGTAATTGAGCCCTTTCAGGTCGCCGAATTTTTCGCGTACAGAATACCCGTCCAGCAGCCCCTGTGTCGGGTGCTCATGCGTACCGTCACCTGCATTGATGATGTTGGCTTTGATATGCCTGGACAGAAAACTCTGCGCTCCGCTCGATGAGTGGCGCATGACGATCATATCGACTTTCATGGCCAGGATATTATTGACCGTGTCTAGCAGTGTCTCCCCTTTTTTGACCGATGAACCGGATGCGGAGAAGTTGATCGTATCTGCTGACAGTCTTTTTTCTGCCAGTTCAAAAGATATACGTGTGCGGGTAGAGTCTTCGAAAAATAGATTGGCTATGGTGATGTCGCGGAGTGAGGGAACTTTTTTGATCGGCCGCTGGAGGACCTCCTTGAATGTATCTGCTGTCTGAAAAATAAGCTCAATGTCAGATCTCTGAAGGTCCTTGATTGCGATAAGGTGTTTCTGACTCAGTGCGCTCATTCGTTTGTAATGAATAGTGAATAATGAATAATGAATAATGTTTGTACCGGTCCTGTATGTTTACTTATTGTCATTATTAATTTTTAATTATTCTGATAGTATCCAAACTTTGTCCTGTCCGTCGGCTTCGGCCCATTCTACTTTTACTTTCTCAGTGATGATAGAGTCTATGACCTTGCCTACATATTTAGCCTGAATAGGCAGGTGCCGCTGCAGCCTGCGGTCTATCAGCACCAGCAGCTCGACATCCTTGGGCCTGCCGAAATCCAGCAGTGCATCCAGTGCGGCCCTGATGGTACGGCCGGTGTATAGCACGTCATCTACGAGCACCACATTCTTATCTTCCAGAGAGAAACTGATGTCTGTTTTATTGGTCGTCATGGGCTTTCCCTTCTGGCGAAAATCATCGCGGTATAGAGTGATGTCCAGCTTGCCGTAGGCGATATCCTTTCTTTTGAGGATGGCCTGCAGGCGCTTGTGTATCCTTTCAGCCAGAAATACCCCACGCGGCTGTACACCTATGATGCAGGACTGCGAGAAATCTTTGTGTTGTTCTATTAATTGATGACAAAGCCTGTCGATGGTCAGGGAGAACTTATGGCTGTCTAGTATGATCCGAGGCTTCATTTGATAAAGGCTGTGCAAATATAGTAAAAATCGGCATTTACTGATTTATTGAATTATTTCGAAGGAATGGCGTGCAAGGAAATGCATATTGGCAGCAAATCTCTTTTTCTATATTATATTTGCAGCGCTTTTTATATTTAGAAAAAGAATGAATATAAATAGCGTTAATTTTTATCACAAGTATTTTTCTAAACTAAAAACAACAATGAAAATCAGAAATCTATCTTTTGGCTTTATGATCAGCGCGCTTTTTTGCAGCCTGCCCTCATTCGCACAGTGGCAGACCCTTGGTATAGCAGGATTCACGGGTACCTCTGTAGTGTCCCCATCAGTGACAGTGGCGGGTGATACCCCTGTCCTGGGTTTTCGCGACAATGGTTTCAACGGCGGTAAGGCCTCCGTCGAGATGTATGTAAATGGTGCATGGGCTTATGTCGGCAACGGAGGATTTTCTGTCAATCCGGTGACTGAAGTGTCTATGGCTACTGACAGTGCTACCGGTGCTCCATACATTGCCTATATTGATTCAGCTCTTGGTGTGACCGTATCTCAATATGATGGGGTTGCATGGGCTTATTTAGGTTTGTCGGGTTTTCTCAATAACACATATGACCAGATATCGCTTACCATAGCAGGCGATGGAACTCCATACATTGGCTATAGAGATGCCGGCAATACTAAAATGGCAAACATGCAGAAATTTGTGAGCGGCACTGGCTGGTCACAGGTCGGCGCTGCCAATTTCTCCTCAGCGGGAGCTAATGTTGTCGCTTTTGCGGTAGATCATTTCGGTGTGCCATATGCTGCTACATCATTGAATACCGGAGGAGGGATACAGGTGCAGAAATATAATGGCAGCAGCTGGGTGACCGTGGGTAATATCGGTTTTGATACGGCTTATCTTTCCACCAAAATATCCATAGCTATCGGCGCAAATAATGAGCCCTATGTGGCGCTCACATCGCAGAACAGCCCATATGCGGCTGATGTATGGACATTTAACGGTACATCATGGACAAACGGAAATGTATCTAGCAATACTATTAAT
>PLSN01000078.1 GCA_003165135.1 Bacteroidota bacterium | reverse complement strand
GGTTACCTTTATATAGTTCACTATTTATATCCTCCGGGTACGTTAGTATATTCAGCACACGACCAGTGATATGTTGGTATTGGTGGCTTAGGGCAAATATCTCAGGTTTATTGCATTTTAATACGAAACTAGCTGCTACCTGCAGGTGATCAGGAAACATAACATCATCTGAATCAAACCAGTTTACATAATCTCCTTTTGCTTTGTTAGTGCCATAGTTTCTGGCAGTAGCGCGTTCGCCATTTATTTTTTTATAATAAATTACTTTATCGCAAAGGTATTTTTGTATTACTTCTTCTGTATTGTCGGTACTACCGTCATCCACTATTATAATCTCATAATTGGGATAGCCTTGTGAAAGGATACTTTCAATAGTGACTGAGATGAGATGTGCACGATTGTAAGTGGGGACTATGATGGAAAACAATGTAGAACTATTTGGCATATTAGGACAATAAAGTACAACTTAACTACAATAAATATAGCTTTTATTAAATGTATCTTCACTAATGGTTTATATACATTTTTTTCAACTATTTACCTATGTTTGGCTTTCACTAGTATCTGATAATAGTCTTTATAGGTTCAATATAATTAAGGATCCTTAATTTTGTTTTTAGCCAGTTTTCATTGTAAAGTTCCACCCTTGGTATTTCAAAAATGGAGTCATTTGCAGGATTATATAGTTTTTGCTTGACAGCCAGACCGACGGAATACCCGATTTCTTTGCTGAGTCTGATCGTAGTTTCATTATAACTTCCTACAGGATAAGAAATTGTCTTAGGAAAATATCCCAGATGCTTTTCTATCATTTGACCGGAGAGCAACAGTTCTTTTTTTATTTCGTTTTCGTCAGTCATAGTGCCCAGCATGCAGTGGGTTACTGTGTGAGAACCAATATAATGGCCTGCCTTATGCAATTCCACTAAATCCTGCCAATTCATCATTAGTCTCGGTAAACCGACATCTGTAAGTGTCTCGGTGACTCTATTAATTATTTTGTTTCGGTCATCATGTGAAATTAACTTGAGAGCTGGAGTAAACCTTTTTAGATACTCCATTCTTATCTCCTGCGTAGCCAGACTCGTCACTCTGAGTTCGGCAGGAAGAGAATCGAAGTCCAGATCTATGTCAGATATCTCTGTATATTGAAATAGATGCTCCAGGACATGAGTCCAGGTGGGTATGTTTTTTTCAATACAATCTGTTACTACATAGAATGATGCTCTTACTTTATATTTAGCAAGTATGGGAATGGCATAGAGCAGATTGTCTTTGTATCCATCATCAAATAAGATCGTAGCCACATTTTTGAGCGTTTTCAGATTTGGCATAGACATCATGTCCTCCAGCAGCATGACCTGATAGTGCCGCGAGATATATGATATACATTTATCAAAGAGTGCTACGTCCATAGGATCCCATAGCCGATCTCTCTGAGGATGGACCCGATGAAATAAAAAATTCCTGATCATTTTCTTGTTCCTGCATTAACCAATAGGCCTGTATCCTGTGATATTATACCTAAGGTAATTTTGATAAAAGTACAGCTTCTCAAAATCGTATTTTTAAATTCTCCATCTATTATGATTGAAGGAGCTATAATATTAATACCTCCCAAAATCTCTCGTAATGAGGAAAAAGATAAAACAAAATTGTCGCCATGTCAAGGCGTCAATTGAATTATGAAAAACGCATAGNNAAGCAGGTGAAGGCTATTCTTTGAGTGATCTACGATCTGATACTGGATGTTTCCATTGACAGAATCTCTGGTTATCAAAAACTGATTGCCATTGGTCAGGTACCAGTCGCCTGTTACATTGACCGTATAGGCTGTAGGTATTTTGGCAATGCTGGTGGTGACACTGTCTATCACAAATGCATGTGTAGTGGTATCATAATGTACGATCGTATCAAGGCAATATGTACTAAATATCCTGGTAGACTGCCATGCCTCCGAATACACATCACCATTGGCGAAAGATATGACGAAACCGGCATGGGTAGAGTCAAATGAAGAGGTCATATCTGCTCCATTGACAGCATATTTCTGAATGTGCCATGTGCCATCTATCTGACTGATGAGGTTTTTCTCATTGCATCCGGCTATGAGCAGTATGATGAGCAGCGAAAAAAGAAAGATGGTCTTTTTCATTATGATGATCTGATAGGGTGATTTATTGGGCTTTTCTCATATATCGATTGAAACCGTCAGACAGCAACTCTACACTATTTCCCGTCAGGTCAAATATAGTAAAGGTGTCTCTGATGCTGCTACTCGAATCGACCAGAAGCAACTGGCCATATGAATTTTGAAATTGCCAGGTACCCACGTTTGTCACAGAATCTGGCATGAGGTTGGGGTACTTGACATAAGTCTCTACATAGTGGCCATTGGATGTAAAAGTAATAGCATAGTTGCCTAAAGAATCAAGCAGATAACTATCATCCTCTACATTATAATATGTCAGTTTGTATATATTCCATGTACCTGTGAGGTCCTGTGTGTACTGTGTGCTTTTGGAGCAGGCTGACAATAGAGCAATGCTGATAAAGACCACTAATGCTTTCTTCATTATGTTTTTATTTTTAGGCTAAAATACTGTTTAAAGATAAAAAAGTCCACCGACAATAAAATATAATTTAG
>PLSN01000508.1 GCA_003165135.1 Bacteroidota bacterium | reverse complement strand
CGTTTATCATCTTTCTCTTCGGTGTCATATTCATACCGATAGCCTGTATCAAAAACTTCAAGGCCATGAAAGTATTCGCCTATCCGATCATCCTGCTGCTGTATTTCGGCTTCATACATAGTCCGTTTGCAGTACAGGCGCGATACACCACACCGGTCAAGCTCATCTTTATCATGGTCATAGCACAGGCGCTGACAGTGATATTCTTTCCGGTGAGTAAGGAGAAGGAAGCAGAAAATAAGTCATAGAAGGAAGATCATATCTGCTTCATATTCAAGCGTCGTGTCGATGCAGCTTCAAAGGTATGAGGTAGCCCGATTTTTGCCAAAATCGATTAAAATCTTTATTTTTATTATAGAAAAATGATTCAAAATGAGCGACACCGCTATTGATATTAAAATTGACTCTGCATATAGGAAATCAGAATCACTATATAAGGCTAAAACAACCTGGCAGCAAGACATCGATACCCTGCTGGACAGAATGAATGAACTCAATCGCCTTATGACCGACCTTCATACACTCTTGCTAAATATTACCTTTGAGATAGAACGAGACATGAAAGGGTTTAAAGAATCAAAGATGGCTCCAAGGTCGATAAAGAAAATAGTGAGCAATAGTGTAAAGATCCTAAACAGGGTCCAGCGTTCCGTTCTTTACCCCGGTGTAAAGACTACCTATTACACCCTGCATCAGGAAATAAGCTACCTGAATGAACTGGTGGTAGACCGCAGCGTGGGTATATCACTTGATACTGATGCTGAGATGGCCGAAATAATCAAAGGCACCATAAAGGCAGCTAACCGTAAATGAAAATTTATTGTACCGCAAATTTCATCGTTGTATACAGCGGCTGGTGCGCAATAACTCCTACAAGGCAATTATAGAAGATGTTTGTTCTTTCTTTCGGGAAAAAAGTATCAGTGAACTTCACTTGATGAAGGATATTCTCAATAATAGCCCGGGAATATATAGCCTCAACAAATATCGCATCATAAACAGTCTGACAAATAAAGGCAAAAGCAGTTCATATAGGTGCATATGTGTATGCCTGCCTAAAAATGAAACGATATATCTTGATACTATATATCCTAAAACAGGGTCATCAGGGACAGAAAATCTGACTAAAGAGGCATACAAATCAATAGCCAGGAATATCAAAAAAAGTATTGAAGAAAAAGAACTTTTTCAAGTAGATACTACCAAACAAACTTTTGCTAAAATTAAAAACTAAGCCTCACATCCCCCTCCGCTTCACATTCCATCGTCTCTTCGGCCCGACGTTAAAGAGATTGGGTAGGCCGAGTTTCTTTTTGTATAGCTGTTTATAGGCGGTCATTTTTTGTGTCAGCCATTCGGGTATGAAGTTGCCGCCGAGCGAGAATCCGATATAGTGTCTTATCACATCCTTATTCCAGTCCCGGCGTCCGTCCATACCATGCCAGTAGATGGCAATGTACGGGTCCTGATGCGGATAGTGCGCCATGAGCGCCGTGGCTATATCAAAAGCATATTCGTCCGGCACACCGCCGTCAAATTCCTGCCACCGCAGCGGCCGTGTATCATATACCTCGCTCACTGTATCAAAGAACATCTTATTCTTCTCATTCCTTTTAAAAAAAATAAACTCGCTATGAAGATGATAGAATCGGCCTGTGGTATCATAATGCTTTTTTACATCGCAGATGTTTACCCAGTTGCAGTAGTGAGGATCGAGCTCTTCTATCGGCTTGCTGAGATCGGCATAGCCACGGTTCTCTATCGTATAGTGGCAGACAGATGAGAGCTGCGACATGACTGAGGACATCCGGGTAGCAGGCAGGATATACATATCCGCATCGAGAAACAGCGTCTCATCAAAAGGTGTGAGATCATATATGTGTGTTTTGGCTTTGATGTACTCGAGGGTTGGCTGGTGACCGGTGGCTGGTGGCTGGGAAACAGCCTTCCTTGTATAATACTCCTCAGGGCAAAGAGCAAATGAAGTAAAGAGCGCTCTGTGTAATGGGCTGAGATGTGAAATAGATTTGTCCGTATGCACGAGGTGAATAGATATTTCGGGATCATTGTACCTGATAGATGCAGCGAGATTAGCAGCCATATCACCATACTCGGGAGCACCGAGCGCGATGAGGAGAATGCCACTGGAGGTTTTAGGTTCTAAGTTATAGGTTATAAGTAGTTCTTCCATTCAATTTTATTGTATTCCATTATTCTCTATTCACTATTCTCTACTTACCCGCAGTTATTATTGATCAGGCTGATCGGTGTAGCATTGCTGAGCTTGCAGCTACCTTTGCCGAGAGATGAGAGCGGCGCTTTCTGATATTCGATCTCGTAGTTTTCTTTCTTGGCAAACTGCGTTGCTGTATTGAACGGGTCAAAGCCTGCTGCATTGGGATTGGAGATGTACACGTCATCGTGCGAGAGCGCTATATCGAGCGATTTGTGCCAGGCATAAGGCATCAGGTCTGTCTCCAGCATATATATTTCTTCTTTGCGCTCATAGAGCTTGACCAGTGTGCCGTCCGAGCGGGTATAGACCTTCTGGTCATTTTCCATCCTCGGGTCGCGCAGGTACATGGGCAGCTCTACGACATTAAAGTAGTTTTCATACGGATCTATATTGCTGCCAAGGATCTGGTATTTAAAACCAAAACTGTCTGAGGTATTCCTATAGCCGAGCAGCGAGGTATAGCACTCCGATTGGTTGATCCTGATCAGGCAGTTGCTGCAGCCCAGCCAGTACCTCACCAGGATCGTAGTGCCATCGACCACATCTAAGATAAACTGCAGTTTGAAACATTCACCGACATTGATCTGTGCAGATGTATCGCCGGGTATCAGGTATGAGTTGGTCGCGGTATTTACCTTATTGAAACTACCGGTGATAGTGCCGGTCGCTCCCGTGAAATCATCATCGGATGACTGATTGAAAATAACACCCGGCGAAGTGAAACCCGATGTCTGTGTATCGGTGCGACAGGTAGCATCAGGCGGCACAGCCACGGTATAAAAAGTACTGACATAGGTATAGTTGTCGAGGATCTGGTCCGTATCTACCCCTGTGGCAGTCATCTGAAAGGAGAGATTGGTCGGATCGGAACAGGGCAGGCAGAATGACGGATCAAAGGTACAGCCTGTCGCAGGCTGTGCGGTCTGTATGAATGAATATAGAGGTGCTGTGAGTCCCATACGTTATGTGTTTTTAAAATCAGATGAAAGGTTGTCAAACTCCGCCTGTGCGGCAGACAGGAGTGTATTGTATGCTGCTGCGAGGCTGCCCTGTATACCGGCAGTGGTAGCAGGGTCCAGTGAAGTAGTACTCGCTGCGTGCTGCCTGATGGCATTGTCACGCTCGGTGATCAGCTGGCTGATCCCGGCCAGGATGGACTGGCCTTTGGTCATGGCATCTTTGGTCATAATATTATTGTCATTAAAAAAGGTGAGAAGCCGGGTCGTAATGAGCAGGAGATGCTCCGATGCAAAAATAGCAAATAAAGCTAATTTTGCAAAATAAGGATTAATAAATATTCAACCTCACGCATTCGTCTGGCTCCTGAATGTCCCTGTCTGGTCGGCCAGTGGCTGCTGGAGAAAGTAACCTTTGATATGGCCATGAACGATCGCCCAGAGCAGCACATCATCCACATGCCCGTTGATAGGCTGAAGTATTTTCATGAGTTTGTCGCCGCCTTTTTTGCCATTGATCACATAGCAGTGGCAGCCCCAGAGTACACCGGATGTGACCCGCATCCAATGCTCGCTGACAGGCTCTGTGTGCAACTGTCCGTAGTTAAAATTGGCAGGCCACCAGCCTACGAATGCCACTTCCCAGTCATCAGGCAGCGTAAGCATGGCACCGTCAAGCTTAGTTTTGAAATCATCGACGAGCCATACATCATCTTCGAATATCATCGCAGGGCTATAGTCATAGCGGCGAATCTCCTCCATCAGGCGCAGGTGGCTGAGATAGCAACCGAGATGGCCGACCCGATAGTGTTGGTTAGTATGGCGGATATTATTTCTCCGCGTCTCGAATGCGCTGACATACATTACATCGATACCGGCCTTGGCCCACTCTCTGTCGCAATGTTCGCGGCGGTCAGTGGCCGACTCTATATTCAGGCAGAAAAATTTCATGATAGATTTCTTTATTGGTTTATGATTATTCTCTTTACTTTGGTTTATGAAAAAGACGGTTTTTCTCCTGCTCATCGCATTCACCATCGGCTATACCGGCTGCAAAAAATGCTACAACTGCCAGACCAATTACAACACGATAGCACGTATCGACAGCGTACCATCTGCTTTGGTCTATGACTCTGTACATCATGTCTACGACACCACCTATGTGACCATTGATACTGTATACAACCAGCACGGCACGATCGTAGAATTTCAATACTGCGGCAGTGATGTACAGCAGTATCCCTATATCGGTACTGATAGCCACCACTACGCTCCTGTCGTCACGAGCTGCTATTATTAATGAATAATTAAGAGTTAATAATTAAGAATGAATACATTCCGTCCATGTTGGTATCTCTCACCAACATGTCGATCGCATGATGTCGTTGGAGAAAACTCCAACAACGGCGTCAGTGAAATACACTTGAAAAGTATATAGAGGTGTCATCCCATTATTCTCTATTCATTATTCTCTATTCACTATCTTAGATTTTCTCTTTCAGCGTAAACTCTGCCGTGCCTTCAAAAGGGCTATACTTCAGTTCCTCTATCCAGCCATATTGTGTAGCGCCGCCATTGACGCTGTAGCCCAGGAGGCCATAGGGATTTGCGGTGATCGCTTTCCAGTCGAGATATGACAGCGGATAGGTGAACTTGATCAGCCGGTTGGTATAGAGCGGATAGTAGTCAGACGGATTTGCAAAATCAGCATAAGATATGTTTGCATCTTCTGATATCGGTGCATTCTCTATCACAGGTACTATCTGCGCACTGCCCTCGGTGATACCTGTATACTGCCCGGTGGCCCTGATATTGGCCTCGCCCGATGCATAGTACAGCACCCCGTTCATCCAGTCGGCATACGACTGAAATATGCTCCTGACCCAGCGCATGGCATTGCGGATGGGTGATATGCGATAGTTGTAGACACTATTGGGGTCCACGATAGTGGGATTGGCCGATGTAGATGCCGATGTCAGCCCATACTGCTCCACCTGCAGTGCCTGTACCGGCGGCATCTCAAATGTGACTACAGGAGGTATCAACCCGCTGTAACTATATCCGCTGCCGGGATCGGTGACCTGGACAGATATGACAGCGCCACCTGCCACACTGGCTATAGCAGTAGCCTGCTCGCCACCGCTACCTGATGGCGGCGGCGATATATAGACGAGCGGCGGTATGGAGTATCCGCTCCCGCCTGCCGAGACACCTATCGTGGCTATCGAGTCACCGCCGGTGGCCATCGTCACTGCAGGTATAGCCCCCGATGCCTGCGAGGGAGTAGCAGGAGCTGAGAAAGTAACAGTGTACGGCGCTACAGGCAGCGGACTTGAAGAACTAATGACCACTATACCTTCAAATACATCAAGGACTTTCTGATAGGGTGTCTTGCCATTGTATAGCTCTGTGCCCATGATAGGAAAGCACACGGGTGGCAGCACATATCCGGTACTATCAGTAATAGTGATCGAAGGTGCTGTGATATAGCCCGAACCTCCATTTATCACAGAGACAACGACGACATAGGCGCTATTGCCATTTATGGTAGTTCCCGAAAAAACNNGACCATGGCTGCCGGAGGCAAAGGACGCTCCATGCATATCACAAAATTCTCATGGTCAAAACGCCAGTCCTGTGTATTCTCCCCGCTCAGCCTGCGAGTAGTCTCGATGACATAGCTCGAGCCGATGAACCCGCAATATTTTTCCAATACAGATTTGGATGTAGATAAACCAGTGCGGTATTCGCGCCGTGTCATAAAATCATCGAGGCCACCTGTCTGCTCGCCCTGCCATTTGCTGTAGCCGGTGCGGAATATCCCGACATATTTTTCTGCCTGTATCTCGGCCGTGATCTCATCGACATTGGCCAGCAGGATAGGATCACCATTTATATCAAGTATATCAGAGTTTTTATAAAAATGTGTCATAGGCTCTACACGCAGCCAGTTCATACCGGGGCGCATAGGGTCAGGCTCTATAGACATACCGATATTATAAATAGCATTGAGCGCTTCAAAGAGCATCTTCAGCGAAACAGGCATGGGAGGCTGAGAGCCGTCGAGCAATGTCTGTCCGCGCACGAGCAGCCCGTTGGTGAATGAGAGCAGTGAGCCTTCACCATCATTGCCGTTGCCGATAGCCGGAGGATTGCTCGTGAGTGTATTGTACGGCAGTGAATCAGTACGGCCAAAGAAGTCGCTGTATACTCGTATCTCGCTACCGGTGATCGCCTCAGCGACCCTGCTCAGCGATTCATTGACCAGATAGAGCGGGGCGGCTGTATTGGGAAAACTGGTATCAATAGTAAAAGCCGTACTACCTGTGAAAGTAGCAGTGACATAAGACTCCCATGGCGCACCACCATCGGGGCTTCCATTCACACGGTTAGGAAAGTCAAATTCAAAAACAAGGTAGACACTTTCGCCGGACTGCAATGACACTGATCCGGAATAGAAATATGAAAAATTGATCGCATCTCCCAGATACTGTGCCTCCCATGCATATGCTGCTGCATCATAACCATTACCGCCTGACATGTTTATATTGCCTGAGTATATAGACCCGTGATTATAGGCATCATTATATGAAGTGCTGCTGCTGCACAATACTGCTTTTATTCCGTTCACACGGATAGGTTTGGTACTTGAATTATAGTTATTATTGGCGATGATCGTACCTGCTATCTTGATGTTTATGTTGACATCATAGGAAGTATAGTCTGAGTCAGGGGTATATGTAAATATAGGATCAGGATTCACATTCCCTATACTTATCCCCTCCCATAGATTAGGATCTGCCCCTACGAAGCTCGGTATATCCTGCGAGATCACTCCACCTACCCAGCTGAGCTGCATGGACCATATACTTTGAGAGTTATTGTCGAGAGTAAAGCTCGACCCTCCATAGGGGCTTACGTTGCTGCCATTGCCGGGACCGTATGCTCCGGCGTTGACCAGTGCTTCAGTGGTCAGTTGTATGGTCTTGGATGGCAGTATCGCATAACCGCCCAGTGCAGGAGCGTATGACGGCATCTGCGTGTCATCGACCACCCATCCCGCAGTAGGCGAGGTCTCATAGATGTATGCGATATGTGTGGACTGATCTATGAGTATCTGTCCGGCGAGTGGCGAGGTATAGTTCCAGCCACTGCCATCCCACACGGCTACCTGGCCTGCAGTGCCGCCCCATGTGCCTACAGATGGCGGTATGAGATAGGTATCGCCTGTATTGATAGTGACGAGGCCGGGGTCAGGCGGATTGAGAAGGGTAGTGCTGATAGCCTCAATGATGGGCAGTGCAGCCTGTGTGCCCGTAGGTACCTGAAAACTAATAAGACTGTTGAGATCGACTTTCTGCTCGTAGCGGTTTTTGAGCGTCATGACATTAGTGATGGACTCCACACTGCATTCTGCATGGCAGCCATTGAGGCCTTCTACTTCTTTATATTGATAAAAAGAAAACTGCCCCTGATATATCGTATCCCAGCTATCATCATCATCAGTACACTGAAACTCTGCCAGAAATCCGCACTGCGCCTCTACTCCATACGTAGCAAAAGCAGTACTCAATATCGTGTAGCCATCGCCGTAAAACTGCAGGCTGCCCATCGTATCATCCACGGTATCTATGAATCCATGCCAGTCTTTGTGACGGATATAGTGGAGACTGATAGCGTCCCAGCCCAGAGGTTCGTCTATGATGTTGTTATTTCCCGCAGGGTCTACGATCGTAAAGCGTAAAGCCATCTTCTTTTAGTTAATAGTTAATAATGAATAGTTAATACTTGATAGAGAAGAATTCAACTACTTCAGTTCGTTTACCGATTGGTGACAACACCAACCGGAGGTGGAAGCCATCTTTTTTTAATTAATAGTTTATAATTAATAGTTAATAATTGACAGAGAAGAATTAATCGGGAAATGAATCCCATTATTCATTATTCACTATTAATTATTCATTACTCTCTATACCGGTTATTATAAGATTCAAGTTTTCCTGATTCTGAAATGATATAATGCGAGAAGCCTTTTTTATCAAAAGAAAGTTTCTGCACTTTTGCCTTCGGCAATGCCTTTGCGACTGCCTCGCCGAGTTTGTCGTAATCAATAGCTGCTCCCCTCGCCTGCGCTGCCTGTGCATTGACACCTGAGAGATCATTGAGTCTCGGCAGTGTAGACAGCATCGGTATAGGCAGCGGCGTATATACTCCGGCCTGTATCTGCTCGAGTATCGGTTTATACTGTTTAGTGCGCTCGGCAGTGATGACACTCTCGCCGCGCGACAGATATGCTGCGATGCTGTCAGATGTCTCCGTGCCGGGCCCCTGCAGGCCGATGACACCCTTAGCGAACTTAGGCGGTGACTTAGAGAGTATGGTGCCTACTGCCACACCCGCAGAAGCGAGTGCCAGAGCTCCGGCAATGATACCATCAGGCAGTGTGGGCTGTACCGTAGCGAGCGCAGATGTGACAGCCAGCAGCCCGTTGATGATGGCCTGTTCAGCTTTTGCTTTCTGGTCTGCCTTCCATGCTTTGAGTTTCAATGCAGCCTCCTGATCATGGTATTTTTTTTCTATTGCTGCCTTTTGTGCTGCTGTGAGTCGGTGGTTAGAGAGCTCAGAGGTCTTCTGCGCTTCGAGGGCATTGATAGTAGCATCGAGGGTCTGCTGGCGCTTCTCCGCAGCCGCCGCGAATATAGCGTCTGCTACTTCCTTGCCCAGTTTGATCGCCTCCTGCCCCATCTTCTTCTCCATCGCCTGGGTCTTTTTGGCATTATCCTGTTTGTGCTTGGTAGTCTCATCATCGAGCGCTTTCACTTGCTTTTCGTAGTCTTTATCACTCAGTAGATTTTCTTTATTCAGTGCGGCTAGAGCAGCCTTTTTGGCCGCTATCCCTTTCATGAAGAGGACATCCAGCTCCTTATGGCTTTGTTTCTTTGCGTTCTTCTCATCTTCCAGTGCCTCGAGTTCAGCTTTGAGTTTTTCATCGATATGAGCTTTGACAGCGACTTCTTCTTTGGCCCTGACCGATGCATCATAATTGCTTTCCTCAAGCTTTATCAGCTTTTCGATCTCGAGTTCTGATTTGCCGCTGGTCTTGATAGCTTCTATACGTTCATTCTTTTCTATCTGCAGAGATTCCTTCTCGAGCTTCAGCTTCGCATCTATCGATATTTTTTTCTCCTGTAGCTCTATCTGTATCTCCGTCTTGCGCACATTGGTCCTGGACTGCACTTTGTCTACCTCCGCCTGTTTGTCGAGGTCCAGTAGTTTCTTTTTATGTTCATTTTCTATGAGCAGTATCTGATTTGCAGTGAGATTGGCCTGAGAGAGGGCTATCGCGCGCTCCTGGTCTGCCAGCTGTACTTTGAGGTTGTGCTCATCCTGGCTCCCTTTTTTGACCAGCAGGAGCTTGGCCTCTATTCCGGTCTTATCATCCTGCAGCTGCGTGATCCTAAAGGCATTTTGTGCTGCCTCTATGTCCTGCTGCTGTTTGGCGATGATGATGTCCCTTTGCGCTTTGTTATTTTTTGCAGCATTCAGGTCTGCTGCTGCTGCTGCATTGATGTCAGCTATCTTGGCCTCGAGCTCAGCCTTGCTACCGGCGACAGTGAGCGATAGTTTGCCGTCGGCCAGTTCTTTGGCTTTGGCGAGAGACTTCGTATGCTCTTCGGCATTATGAGTAGCTGTATCATCCAGGTCTTTCTTTACCTGGGCGGCATATTCTTTGTCAGCCTTCATTCTCTGATTATGCAGGCCATCGTACTCAGAGATCAGCAGTTCGAGCTGTTTTTCCTCCTTTTCCATGTTTTCTCCTTTGGCCCGGCCCTCAGCTATGGTCGCTCTGAGCGACTCTTTCTGGACATATGCCTGCTGCTCCATGATGGCAAGCGAATCCGCACGTGTCTTGGCAATCTTGGCTTCCCCAACTCCAGCTTCCTTACTCTCTTCTGCTGTTTTTTCTATAAAGTCAAGATGGTTCTTGAGTTGCGCAGTATGGTTCTCGGCCAGTTTATTTTTCAGCTCCGTTTTTTTCTCCAGGTCAGTTTCCAGCTCCAGTTGGTACTCGAGAGATGTCTGTTCAGCCTCCAGCTGTTCCTTGCGTTTGGCAGCTACCTCAGAACCTTTGGCACCTGTAGCTTCCAGCAGATCGACATTCTTTTTGGCCTCCTCTGCATTCTTTGCATACTGTTTGCCGAGCTCTTCTACATCTTCCTTATGTTTATGTACTGCTGCATTATCTACCAGCCCGAAAGTGATGATGCTGAAAAAATTTCTTGCTGCATCCGCCACCACATCAAATACCTTACCGATAGCTCCTACAGCTTCCTTTATGACTGTAAACTTATTGAATGCACCTACCACTGCTGCGATGCCCAGGGCGATAGCTGCAGCAGTCAGCGTGACCGGCCACATAGCTGCATCAAGCGCCAGAGACGCTACGGTCGCTGCCTCTGTGGCAGCAGTAGCGATGGCCTGTGCGGTAGCCACGACCTTGAGAGCTTCGGCTGTTTTCTTCTTGATCTTCTCTCCTGCTTCTTCATTGCCGGTGGCGTGGGCTACTGCCTCACCGACCTCGCCCATTGCAGAGACCATTTCTTTGGTATGGCCCAGCAGTTCCTGTACTTTTTTGCCATTGTCTGCCAGTTTCGTGGAGTGCTGCTGTACGCTTTTGGTATAGGCCATAAAGCGCTTGCCGCCTGCCTCAGCCATACCCGCCAGTTTATCAAAGGCAGGAGAAGCCTCGCGCATCCGGTTGATACCACTGGAGATCGCACCACCAATACCATGCATGACCTTAGAGAAAAGGCCCATTTTTTTGCTGCTTTTTTCTGAATCTTCGCCCCCCTCTGTGAGTGCCTTTGATACCTGGCCGATCTTGACAGTCACTTTAGAATGAGCTTCATCCACTCGTATCACCTCCTCCCGCACATGCTCCAGTGAACTCTCATACATACTCAAGCTACCTTTGCCCTTGCCAATACTTGCATCAAAAGTGTTTACCGTTTCATTGGTCGTTATCAGTGTATTTTTGAAACCTGATGCGCTCGCTGATTCTGCAGTAAACTCAACAGTGAGTCCTTTGAGGTCCTCGGCGAGTGCTTTGACCGCGCCGCCTGCTATGACTGCATTGAGCTGTGAGATAGCGATCACACTCTTGGCTATAGCACCCGGCATCGCTGCTATGCCGCCTGCCGCTTCTTTGCCTGCCTCGCCGAAGTCTCTTGCAGCTTTGGCTGCTGAGCTAGCAGAGGATGTAAATTTCAACACTGCTTCATTGGCCTTATTGAATGCGGCCATATTTTCTTCTGAAACTTTGCTGAGTCCTTTGAGTGCTTCTTCGGCGGGTTTGAGCCCGGAGGGATCGCCTATGAGCTCGATGATGATCTGATCGGCCATGATCTTTTTAATTAATAATTAATAATGAATAATTAATAATGAACAGCATGTAGCTAGTCAAATTATCAAATTCCATCTTTTAATTAATGTCGGAGAGAAGTAATGAGCAGGTAGTTGACAGTTAAAAATTAAGAGTTAAAAGTGCTTGTCAGTAATAACCGTGCACTGCAATTTTTAACTATTAACTCTTAATTATTAATTTCTTTTTTTGCTCCAAATGCAAAAGTAAGTGTTATTTTTTAATTTGCAAAATTTAGTTTTAATATTTTTATTTTGCTACAAAATGGATTATATCTAACCGCCAATCTTTTGCCCCTCATAGTATGATTAGCAGAAAAAAATAAGCCTCAAAGCATTATAATACTTCGAGGCTTATTCAGAATATAGTTCTTCAAAACCTGAGACTAGTACTGATCCGGCACAGCAGGCACAGGCATCCAGGCAGATACAGGACGATCACCTGAGACGGATCCTTTCTGGCCGTTGATCTGCATAAGCATTGCCCAGGCACCTTCGCTGTTTGAATAGGCTGCAGATGTGACAGGAATGCGCTCATGC
>PLSN01000061.1 GCA_003165135.1 Bacteroidota bacterium | reverse complement strand
AATTAATTACTAAATACAAATATAGCAAATTATTTGGTTCTTCGTAAAAATGCGTACCTATGAAAATGTAATAACCGCGCGTGGTTTACATTTTCATAGGTTTTCTATTGTATTAAGAATCAGTCTTTTATTTGGTTTGGAGTTTTTTCATCTTAATTTTCCCGGATAAATGGTGCTATCAATGATAACATCTGATCCCAGACTCTAAAGGAAATTTGTCTAAACTTGATATACCAAGGCATTCCAATCATGAGCTTCAGAACAACCTTGGCACTAATCTTTGCCGGTAGGCACTTCCTTTAAACTCTCAGGTACGCATTATTGCGATGAACCAATTATTTCAATTTCGTTAATAAATTTACAGAAAAAGAGTGAGTTCCCTTTTTTCTTACCTTCGGTTTATGAAGCTCAATATTCTATTGCTCGAAGATGACCCTAAACTCGCCAATGAGATCAGGCAGTATTTTGTAGCAAAAAACTGTCATTGTGATATCGCTTATGACGGGCAGGCAGTATTCGGCCTGATCCCTGCTAACAAATATGACATCCTTATCCTCGATATAAATGTGCCCTCTGTCAATGGATTGGAAGTATGCCGACGAGTGAGGCTGGAAGATAAATCGACACCTATCTTGATGCTGACTGCGTTCGGTGATGTAAATGATAAAGTAGAGGCCCTTAATATCGGAGCAGATGATTATCTGGTCAAACCTTTTCACTTTGATGAACTGACTGCGCGCATCAATGCACTGATCAGAAGGTCAGGGCAGCAGCAGACAGATCCCGATGACCTGATAGTGGTAGACGACCTGACGATCAATACATCGCAGATGACCGTCAATCGAAACGGTAATGTGATCGAACTTACACCAAAGGAATTCAGGCTACTGGAGCTCCTGGCAAAAGCAAAAGGAAGGCCGGTATCCAAACAAACCATATCTGAACAGGTATGGGACATCAACTTTGACACCGGTACTAATACCATAGAGGTTTACATCAACTTCCTGCGAAATAAAATTGATAAAGGGCATAATGAAAAACTGATACACACGCGGCCGGGCTTTGGTTATTTTCTGAAAGGCAATTGATTAATCCGATCTGATGAATTTAAAACAGCGTTTTTCATTTTCTTTCAGCATACTCTATTCGGTCATTTTGGCTGGTTTGCTTTTTTTGGTATATCATCAATTCGCAAAATTCAGGAAAGAGGAAATCCAGAACCGCCTCAAAGAAAAAGCGCAGACCACTCTCAAACTATTGGTCGAAGTCAAGCAGGTAGACTATCAGCTGCTAAAACTGATAGATTCCAATACTATCAATAACCTCTATAATGAAAAGGTACTGATCTTCAATGATACATTTGGCCTGATATACAGCAGTATCGATGATGCCGTGATCAACTGGGACCGCACTCTGCTCAAAAGGATACAAGACGAAGACTATATCTACATGACCGAAAGTGAGTATGACATAGTCGGTATAGAAAGCACCTACCAGGGCAAGGTGTATCTGGTCCTCATCTCGGCAGAAGATAAATTTGGCAACAGGAACCTCGTCTATCTCAAATATCTCTTCTTTGCGGCCTTTATGATAGGCTTGGTCTTGGTCTGGATACTGTCATTTTATCTGAGTAAGGAGGCCTTGACGCCGCTTGATGTTTTTAAAGGCAAGGTTCAGAATATATCGGAGAATAACCTCAGCACCCGGATAGAAGATANNAAAGGACGAGATCACTGAGCTGACTCGGGCCTTTAATATGATGATAGACCGTATAGACAAATCGTTTCAGTACCAGAAAAGTTTCGTCGGCAGTGCCTCGCATGAACTGCGTACACCGCTGTCCAAGATCAGCGCCCAGCTGGAAAATCTGATGCACAATCCTGATTTTCCGCCTAAATATATTCCGATCTTGTCAAGCATCAATGAGGATACACAGCAGCTATCGGATATAGTGACATCACTGCTCATTCTGTCAAAACTGGAAAAAGAAAACCCCTCAAAGTCATTCACAAATGTGAGGATAGATGAAATAATTTTCAGCAGCGCGGAGTTTCTGAAAAAATTCTACCCCGACCTCAAGATTCATTTCGAGATCATTAATGAGACCAGCAGCGAAGATAAACTTGAAGTAAAAGGGGATGAATCGCTTCTGAAGATCGCGATCAATAATCTTCTCAAAAACGCATACCTATATTCAGATACCAAAGAGGTTTTCATCAAGATAATACAGGAGGAAAACCGGATTAACTTATTTTTTGAAAACACCGGAAAAACACCTGATATAAAAAACACATATGAATTATTTGACCCGTTTGTCAGAGGTAGCAATGCTATACAGAGCAGGGGTTTTGGACTTGGACTCAGCATTGTGAAACGAATCATTCAATACAACGAAGCTGAAATTTTATATAATATTAACACCCCGAATTTTAACCAAATTAAGGTCACATTCACAATTTAAGCCTTTTTTAAGGTAGTTTTAAGGCTGGTTTAATTATAATGATGCAATCTTGCACCTCCATTTTAAAAGGGACAAGTTTATGAGAGACCAGATCAGGGTTGCTTTTCTTCAGTTTGTTGTCGTCTTCTGCTTAGCACATGTTTCTTTGGGGCAATCCTCAAACACTACTTACGAGTCTATCGCTAAACAGGATACGGTATATATCACCCTTCAGGATGCAGAGAAGATCATGCTTGAGAAAAACCTCGACCTGATCGCCAATCATTTCAATATTGATATAGCTCATGCGCAAACTATCACTGCTAAACTCTGGGATAACCCGGGACTATCATACAGTCAGGATATCTGGAACCCCAGTACCCGTATTCCTTTTACTATCAGAGGAGCAGATGGGGAAGTAGCGGTGCAGATAGACCAGGTATTTAAGACAGCGGGCAAAAGGCATCGCCTGGTCCAGTCTAATCTGGCGACGGAGAAAGCCACTGAATATGCCTATTATGACCTGCTTCGCAATTTAAAATTTCAATTCCGCTCAGACTTCTATCAGCTGAACGCTCTCCTGAAGACCCAAAAAGTATTTGATACCGAATTAGAAAAGTCTATTCTCCTCGAGAAAGCATTGTCTCAGGCCTATGATAAAAAGGATGTTGCATTGAAAGACCTTGTTACAATTCAGAGCACTATGTTTCAGTTGCAAACAGACCTCACTACAAATCTGGCGTCTATATCAGATCTGGAAGCTGAGATGAGATATATGCTCGCTTTGCAGCCTAAAGCAATTTTAATACCGGTCATGCCTGCTACGGTAGATATCGCAATGCCCAGTGTGGTCATGGATTCATTGTATTCTGAAGCTATAGCGAACCGTCCGGATGTGCTCAATAATGCTAAACAGGTCGATGCTTCAGATTGGTACCTGAAATATAACAAGTCACTCATAGCACCTGATCT
>PLSN01000007.1 GCA_003165135.1 Bacteroidota bacterium | reverse complement strand
TATGTAGGCTATACACAGGCTACAGGATGGATAGGTGCAGCTACTGCCAATATAAATTTCCGGCCACACAAAAATATAAGCGGCGATCAATCATATGTTAATAATAACATAGAGTACACGCAGTTTAATCAAACCATTATAGTATCCATTTCAACTTTCTATACCAATAATGGCAAGTGGCAGTTTCCGGGGGATATCCGTTATTTTAAATTCCCGACCACTACTTATGGTATCGGTAGCAGTACACTGGTCTCAGATGCCGACAATATTGATTTCTCGCATTTCAGGGTATACAGGGCGGCATTGCGCAAAGTAGCCGCTTATACCTACGTTGGCCTTGGCTACAATCTTGACTATCGGTGGAATATCACCGACTATGGTGCCCAGAGAGGCATAGTAGATGATTTTGTGAAATATGGCTATACCAGGACCAGTGCCTCTACAGGACCTTTTGCAAATTTCCTTTTCGATAGCAGGGACAATGTCAATCAAACCATCACGGGGCTATATGTGAACCTTGAGTTTAATGCTCACCTCAAATCTCTGGGGAGCAATAGCAACTGGAACTCCCTGCTACTGGATGTACGCAAATTTATCCCCCTGACAAAAAACTGGTATACCGAACTGGGTATCTGGGGTTATGTATGGCTGACATTGGATGGACATCCACCCTACCTGGACCTACCGAGTGTCGGCTGGGATACATACAATAACACTGGCCGGGAATACCCGATCGGCAGGTATACCGGTCTGGATATGCTTTATCTGGAGACAGAGTTCAGGTTCAATATCCTTCGCAATGGACTGGTAGGAGGCGTTGTATTCGGCAATCTGGAGACATTTACTGAGATGAACGGGCATTTTTTTGGGCCTATACAGCCCGGCGGAGGTGCCGGTATCAGGGTCAAGTTCAATAAAAACACGCAGTCAAACGGATGTCTGGACTATGGTTTTGGCTCACACCATTCGGGAGGTTTTGCGGGCAATGTGAATGAGTTCTTTTAGACTTCACCACCGAATAAGGATTTAATTTCCATAGCCTCCATATCCGCCGCCACCGCCCGGAGATGGTCCCGGACGTCGTTCACGCGGCTTCTGCTCGGCAGGAGGGCCCCCTCCGTCTTTGAAATATCTGAGTGTCCAGGTCACGGTCAGCAGTACGTACCGTTTGAGTACCTGACTCCTGTCATCTTCGATATAGGTCTGGCTCACAGTACGACTCAGGCCTGAGTTTTGATTGAGGACATCGTTGACACTGGCGCGTATATCGAGCGCTTTATTTTTCAGGAATTTATATCCGAGTGCGAGGTTCCATATGAATATATCCTGATTGAAGCCATCGGTGCCACCATTGTAGTAAGTGTTTTGAAGACCGGTATTAAATACAAAACCTTTCCAGAATAGCCAATTGAATTTGGCTCCGGCAGTATGCCCGAAGTAGTTATTATTAGTAGATGTCTGTATAGTGTTTTTGATCACATTGTAGGTGGCATTATAGCTTATAGTGAAGTCAACCGCCTCACTGACATTGCTGCTGAGTACTATGCCGGCGGTAGGTACATAGGTGCTGGACAGGCTGAGCGCATTATTGATCAGGCCGGGTGTGCGGCTATAGTTGAAGCCTGCCGTAAGGCTGAAGTTGCATTTCATTGGCTCAATAGCTACCCCATATGTAAATAGGCTATTCGCAGTCCAGTAGCCATTTATATTGACCGGGAGTGTGAATTGTGAACCTCTGTGCAGTACTACGGTATTGTCGATCAGTGTGTCTTCAGAGGCAATGATGGTTTTGCTTGCTACATAGCCCATCGTGTTGCTCACATTAGCGAAGGCGAAGAATGATTGTCCTTTTGGACCGCGTGCAAATCCATACCGTAAATTCAGCGAACTATTGTATGATTGGTTGAGATCAGGATTGCCTGTACTAAGCAGGAGCGGGTTGCTGTTATTGATCACGCTCTGCAGTTGCGATATGGACGGAGGGGATGTAGATGTCTTAAAGTATATGCGCAGCGTACTTGTATTGCCGAATTTATAGTTGAACATGAGATTTGGCAATACGCTATGAAAGTCACGTGTGGTAGTATATTGATAGGGAAAGACATTAATACCACTCAGGATCGCTTCCTGGCCGTTCACACCTATAGCAGCATTGAGGCTTTTGGTCCTGTATCGGTAGCTGAACCCCAGTCTTTGGGTAAAGTAAGTATTGCTGTATTTGTCGGAGAGTATGGTGTCAAGTAGTGAAAATTTATTGTCAATATGATTCAATGTGTCCGTCTCCTGATCGGATTTATTCCAGGTCATAGACGGGGTATAGTTCAACTGGATCATACTATTGGTCCCCACCGGATCAGTTAGGGCAAAGTTGGCATTGAGTGTATAGCTACGGCTGTACGAGAGATACTGCTGGTCGAGTGGTACAGTACTATTGGTAGTGTCATAGTAGCTATATGAATTCTGGCTACCATTACCATTTTTATTGCTGATGGTAGTACCTATGTCGACAGAGAATGTTTGATATTTCTTAGGGAATTTATGCTGAAAAAGTATATCGTTACTGATGTTGTACCCCGAGTTGTATGAATACTGGTCGCTGGCCGTGTGGCTCAGTTCCTTTGAATCCAGCACTGTCTGTCCTGCGAGGTCATAATATTGAGTATTCTGCTGGTAGTTGAACTTAGGTGTAAAGACGAGTGTATTGTTAGAATGAATGGAATACTCTATGCGCAGATTGATACGATGGTTTCTGTTTAAGCTCCTGCTTGAATCATTTTCATTATATAGAGAGCTGGCCTCATGTGAGACATAGTACTGACGCGTCAATGATGTAATAGTATTGTTGCCTTGCTGATTAAAAAAATAGCTTGCTGCGACCTTTACTTTCTGTTTTTTGCCCCATACATCGATATAGTTTGTACCGACAGAAGTAGTGGTATTTATACCGCCCTGCTGTCCCACCTGAAAGGGGTTGCCACCTCTGCCACCTCTGCCACCCTGCACCCCCAGCAGGTCCTGTGTAGCAAAATTCTGCTGGTTGACGTTATTTGACATACCAATGACAGATATGCGTCTGTTCCCGTCAAACCAATTGATATTACCCCCAACGGAGTACTTGGAGTCATCGAGATATCCATAGCCGGCAAATATTTTGCCGAAGACACCATTGTTGCGGCCTTTCTTTGTCGTAATATTAATAGTCTTCACAGAGTTGCCATCATCGAATCCGGTGAATGCCGACTGATCGCTGAGCCTGTCGAATACCTGTACTTTGTCTATTACTTCAGCAGGTAGGTTTTTGATGGCTGCCGTAGCATCATCACCAAAGAATTCTTTGCCGTCAACCAGCACTTTGCCTACAGTTTCACCATGAGCTGTCACTGTGCCATTGGCCGATGAGATACCGGGCATTTTATTGAGCAGGTCCTCGGCGGTGGCATCGGGATTTGTTTTGTATGTAGAAGCATTGTACTCTGTGGTGTCATTCTTTTGCTCTATGTGTACTGCTTTGGCCTCTACAGTTACCGTTTTCAGCATTTCATTCGCTGGCTTTAGTTTCAAAACACCTACATTGAGATTGCCGCTGTCTATGCGAAGGAAGCGGGTCAAATGTTCATAGCCTATATATGTTACCTTGATCTGATAGGTGCCTTTGGCGAGGTTGTTAAATTTGAACACGCCATACATATCTGTAAAAGTACCGTTGAGATTATTGGTGTCGCTGGCGGGTGCGATGGATATCGCCGCAGCTATCAGGGCAGAGTTGTCTTTGGAATCCCTGATGGAGCCTGTCAGACTGTATCTTTGTGCTTGTATCGTTTCACACATGCACATCACTACCAGCACAAGACTGAAAACTAGTTTCATTTATTTTCGGTTTTAAAACTTAGCCGGTAGCGTTTAGGTGATATCAAATGTAGCAAGCCAAATGTAGTATTTGTAAATAAATCGGTCAAAGATTAAAATGAATCGGAATTGACACTACAAAAGGTTAATTTGGCAACTTATTAGTTAAATCATTGAATGAGTTATTAATGCGAAACCTATTTTTTTTAGCCGTTTTTATATTAGTCAATGTGTTTAGGACCGATGCACAGGAGAATGTGGTCGTGACTGATGTTAAAGTTACTTTTTTTGTACCTGCACGCACGGACGATAAGGATGTAAATACTCAGATATCAGCCACGCTATATACGGGAATGGGCAAGCGGGTCGCTATGCTCGACAAATGTTGCGGTAATATCCATTTTCCGGATGATAATTATACAAGTTCCACCTATCAGCTTGATATGCGTGCTACTATTTTTAAAAGCGATATACAGAGCGGGTATTTCGATCTGCACATTGACCCGGTGGGAAATGACAGTTGGTTTTTCGTACCTACTTTTCAAATATTTTTTTCTGATGGGACTAAGGTTATAATAAAAGGAGAAGATAGTACTGCTCCATATACCAAGCGGGAGGTCTCACAGCAGGCTCCTGATACCAGTTTCCCTTTTCACTTATAGGAAAATTTATTTACTGAATATCATCTTCATAGCAGTAATGATGAGGAACCCTGCAAATATTTTTTTAACCAATGCTTCCGGTAATGCTATAGCTATCTTAGATCCGAGATAGCCACCAAATAAAAATGTGACCGCTATGATAGCCGCATATTTGATATTGATGAATCCCGCTTTNNCCATGAGGTATACCATAGCAGGTACGATGATGAGCCCGCCGCCGATGCCTACCATTCCACCCATAGTGCCGGCGAGCAATCCAATCAGTGCAAGTATCATTACAGTTGATATGTCCATATTGTTTGATTTAGTGTGTGCAAAAATAAGGCATAACAAAGGAGTTTAATTTTCAAGAGAACACCTAACCTCTATATACATATCTCTTTTCACTGATTGATATAAAAAAGGGTGACGATCTGTTTCGCCACCCTCTCGGTTATTTATCTGTTCATCCCTTATCTGAGCAGGGTGACGGTGCAGTTCTTTTGTGCTGATTTGTTTTTGCCGTACTCAATTGAGAAGAAGACCACATAATCTCCTACAGGTTGCGGTGTACCTTTGTAGGTGCCATCCCATCCCTGAGTGATGTCATTGCTGGTGAAAACTGTCTCACCCCAACGGTTATATATACTCATATGGAAGGTCTTTACGTCTCTGGCGAGTATGACATATGTATCGTTTTTGCCGTCGCCGTTAGGTGTGAAGGCAGTCGGTATGGCGAATGTATCTTCCTGCAGCATGGTTATGATGTCCGTGAGAGATACTGTACACTGATTGTTGTTATAGCTTACTATGAGCGTATAAGCACTCACCGAGTCTGTATTAGAAGTGGTCGGATTAGGGCAAGTCAGACAGGAGAGCGTATGTGATGTGTCTATCCATGTATAGGTACCGGTTCCCAGAGCCGATGGGCCAAACAGCGAGTTTAGTGTGATAGTATCTCCATATGATAGTGTAGTGTCAGATGGCATTATGCTCAGAGTAGGCTGCACAGGTTGACCGATCGCATTGGTGACAGTATCCACACATCCATGACTGTCGGTAACGTATGTAGTATAAGTACCCGCAGCCAGTCCTGTGGCGGAGTCTGTAGCGTCTCCGGCTACCTGAGGCCATGTATATGTATAAGGACCATTGCCGCCTGAGGTGGTCAGTACTATTTTGCCATAGCTGGAATCATAGCAGGCATTTTGAATGGTATATAATGTATCTGCTACAATAGCTGTAGGACCAGTCACCGGGACTGGCAGTGTAAAGGTGCAACCATTTGCATCAGTCACGACCACAGTATCATTGCCTTCAGTAGCATTAGTGAAAGTACTGGATGATTGCGACGGGCCATGATTGAGTGAATATGTATATGCTGATATACCGCCTGAAGGAGCTACTACTATCTGGCCATCAGCAGAATTGTAACAGGAAGTCGGAAGCGTGCTGGTGAGGCTCAATCCCAAAACGGGAGGCTGTGTGATAGTGGTGTCAAGTGTATATGTACATCCGTGAGCATCCTTCACGATAATTGTATAGCTATTGGCGCAAAGCCCGGTAAGTGAATCCCCGGAAACGAATGATGCACCTCCATTGGATGATACAGAATCAGGTAGTGTGCCGCCTGTTATATTAAGGTAGATCACACCATTGCAGAGGCCGTTACATGTCACATTGTTTACTGAAGTATAGGTGGCATTTAACACAGCCGGCTGATAAATATTGATTGGTACTATTGTGTCGCAAAGATGGGCGTCCTGCACAGTCACAGTATGCACTCCCGGAGTCAGTCCGCTAAATGTACCGGTAGATTGGAAAGCTCCTCCATCCAGAGCGAATGAATATGGCTGTATGCCAC
>PLSN01000343.1 GCA_003165135.1 Bacteroidota bacterium | reverse complement strand
CGATTTTCTTATCCCGCTTCCGTATGCTATTGAGTGGATGGTCGTCCCTATTATCCAGCAGATTGTCAGGGAACCACTCAAAAAGGTCATTAGGTGTACAGTTTAGTGCTATACACAGCTTCTCTATGTGGTCAACTCGTATTTGAGTGACCTTAGAATTCTTGTACTTATGTGCTATGAATGGTACGAATCCATTCGTAACCAAGAATTTATAAGGTTGTTCAATCGACCTTGCCTTAAAAACACGACTCAAATTCATTACCAGCATACATCAAAGTTTAGCTTCAAAAGTGCAAACTCTATATTGTATCTCCGATACTGAATATTGACATTTGTGGATAAACACTCCCTAAGTTCAATGTCCACTATCGAAAAGCCAAATCATACATTCGAAATCTCAATCACCAACTACACAAATCCAAAGTACAACTACAAAAGTACAAAGTCTGCTTCTGCAAACTATAAAGCCCCTTAGAGCGGTATATTTAGATTTAATCCTGCACTGATATGGGATACTGAGAATAAAAGAACCAAGGCTTAGCAGATCACAGTCTTGCGTTTTTTGCCGATAGAACCCCTTGCCTCGATTTTCTTCATATAGTCTGGGATATATGGCACCTGACAGGCCGTGCCGCCCATATCGACCTCTATCTTACCCATCTTCTCCCCTGTTTTGAGNNGTCCTTGCTCACCCGCTCTATGAGCTTCTTATATAGTTTGAGGTCGAGCTCGGCATCCGGTTTGATAGAGGCGATTGTGCCTAGTGTAGCCCATCCGGCGCAGGCGATGGTCTCCTTGTCAGATTCTATCCATTCGAGGGCCAGCTCATTGCCATATTTGCTCGCAGATGCCACCCAGGCGACAGGATATTCAATCAGCATGTACCAATAGGCTTTCTCCGCCCAGTGCTGTATGTCCTTTTTGGTCATCTTCTCCGGATCGGCTATCAGGCCCGCCAGGTACATCGCATCCGACACACCCGAGTCAAAGAGTTCCATCGACAGCTTATAGTCCTTCTTAACTTTCTTCTGAATCTTCTTCAGTTCCTCTACCTTCACGCCATAGAATGGCTCTCTGGCACCATGTTTTACCAGTACTTTTTTGATCGATTCACTGCCCAGTGATTTGAGTTGGGTGAGGATTTCTTTTGATGTCATATCTTTGATTTAGTTTTACAAATTTAAAATACATCTGTAAGTTCAAAACTCTTGCCATTGAAAGTCACTGTTTCGCCCATCTTTTTGCCTCTGATATAGTTTGACAATGGAGCCATTGGAGACAGCACTACTACTTTACGGCCTTCATGATCTATCGCTCCAAGCCCGGTAGCGATAAAATAGATGATCTCACCACAGATCACAACTGCGCCATTATTTATCTGGTCACAGAGCCTGTCCGCATCCATGCTTTGCAGCTTCATCATATCCTGCACGGCATCATCCATCTGGCCTGCACTTCGGTCTCGGTCTATCTGGCTCATAGCCCTGCCCGTCTCGTATTTATCACCTGCGGAGCTTTTTCCTTCGTTATTGGCAGACTCCTGTGCGGCCTCCATGGCTTGACGGGCTGTATCGACTCGCTTGCGTAGTATATCTACACAATGTGTCTTGAGCCTTTGTTTATATGATAACCTTTCCTCCGGAGATTTGAATTCCATTATCTTCTCTTTACTTAAACTGCAAATAGATCATCGCCACTCCCGCCACTGTCATCAGTACAAATGTCACTACCCCGAGTACATTTGATAGTATGCTATTGGTGAAATCACCCATGATCTTTTTGTTATTACAAATATGAAGGATGACCGCTATCAAAACAGGTGCTGTCAAGCCATAGAGGATAGCAGTATAGATCAGTGCATTGATCGGACTTATCCCTAGAAACTCCATAAACAAACCGATCAGCAGTGATACGATCAGAGTAATATAGAAGCCTTTTGCCTGGTTGAATGTCTTGTCCAGGCCCTCCTCCCATCCGAAGGTCTCCGCGAGCATATAGGATATACAGCCCGCCAGTACAGGCACTGCGAGAAACCCCGTACCAATCACACCGAGTGCAAAAAGCAAATATGTAAACTGTCCTGCCAGTGGCTCCAGCGCCTTGGCGGCCTGACCTACGGTATCAATCTGTCTGATGCCAGCTTTGAACAGTACAGCACCTGTCGTCACGATGATAAAGAACATGACCAGATTTGAGAAGAGCATGCCTATATTGACATCTATGCTCATGTTTGTCATCACCCTTTTGTCTACGACCAACTCCGTCTTATGCTGAGCTATATCCTCTGCCTCCATGGTGGCCTGCCAGAAAAACAAATAAGGTGAGATCGTAGTGCCGAGTATCGCTACCAGTATCGAGAAAAAAGCTTCATTGAACCGGATGGTGGGGACCACAGCGCTCCTGCATATCGCCAGCCAGTCTGCATGCACCATAAATGGCACGATGATATAAAGCAAGAGCGAGGCACAGAGCCATTTCAGAATGCTTGCGATCCGTTTGTATGGATACAAGATGATAACAAACATGAGGATCGCGGTAATGATGATGCTGAATGCAAATGTGGGTACCTGAGGAATGAGCAGATTGGCTACAGCACCCATGCCCTGTATGTCTGCGCCGATATTGAGCGTGATGGCTGGGAAACTAAACAACATCGTGATGTATAAAATAGACTTAGGGTAGTGCTGCTTTAGTGTGCCTGCGAGCCCTTGTTTCGTCACTATACCTATCCGTGCACACATCTCCTGCACACCAGCCATGAGCGGGAAGGTAAGCAGTGCTGTCCATAGTGTTGCAAAGCCAAAGCCGGCACCTGCCTGCGAATAAGTCGCTATGCCCGATGGATCATCATCACTCGCCCCGGTGATAAGGCCGGGACCTAGTACCATAATGAACTTCTTGAGTTTAGCAGTCGACTTAGTAAGGATATTCAAACTATAATATTAATCTGATCGGCAATGTAATACTATATAGCTGATGTCTTGCCCACATGTCAACAAGCTCAGGCATCATAGCCCATTACCCAAAAAAGTTTTGAAATTTCAAATACAAAGGAGTTTTACTATTGGCAGTCTTGGGTTGATAGGGAACAGTCAGCAATGAAAAGAACAGCACTCTTCTCCTGCTCTTTGCGCCTGTATGAGGAGACTGTCCTGCACGATGCCACATACGCCCGTCGTGAACTACCAGGTCACCTTTCTTTGCCACCACCAGCACTTCATTTTTATCTTTATCATTGAGCAAATAAAATTTTCCAAAAAAAACATTGAACATATTCTGCTTGTGCGTACCCGGTATCACCCTCAGGCCGCCATTCTCAGCCGATGAGTCGTCCAGATATATACCTGCTATGATCTGTCGTATAAATTTTCCTCCGTAAAAAAGATCACTGGCGGTATCTGTGTGCCAGCCGAGATGCCTGAAGGTGCTGCCTTCCACATTTAGGTAATGATTGATCGCGACACCGTCTCTTTCATCTTCATTGATACGGCTACCCGGCAGTAGAGACTTTAACGCGTGTATCCGTTCATCATTCAACAGGCCCTTGATCTGTGGACTATACCAACTGATGAAAGGCATCCGGTGAATGATCTTCCTTTTATTGATATCCCGTCCGTATTTGATCGGGATACCATTT
>PLSN01000235.1 GCA_003165135.1 Bacteroidota bacterium | reverse complement strand
GTAGTGGCTGATCTCTTCAGGCAGGAAATGCATCAGCCCAAACTCTCTGATACCTGGCGTATCGATGATCCGCCCCCCGAATGAGGCATAATGCATCTCCGCATTAGTTGTAGTATGCATGCCTTTGCCGGTCAGCTTCGATACGTTAGTCGTGCGCAGGCCCAGCGAAGGATCGAGTTTATTGAGCAGGGTTGATTTGCCTACCCCGGAGTGACCTGAGATCATCGTGGTCTTATCTCTCAGCAGGTCTTTCATCTGTTCTATCCCCTCACCGGTATAGGTAGAGGTGAAATACACCGGATAGCCTATGCTCTGATAGATCCCTGCCACAAACTCTTGTTTCTTCAGTCCCTTATGATCGAGTATGTCCTGTTTATTAAAAACAATTAGTGTCGGAATATGATAAGCCTCAGCAGTGAGCAGGAACCGGTCGATAAAACCTGTCGAGGTGCGAGGACTGGCCATAGTCACCAGCAGCAGGCACTGGTCGAGGTTGGCGGCAAGTATCTGGCGTGCGCCTTTATGCTTAGGCGACGAGCGGACTATATAGTTTCTGCGTTCGACTATATCTTCGATCATCCAGTCGCTGTCTTCTTTAGTCACGGTGACTATATCTCCGACTGCTACCGGATTATTGTCTTTGGATTCATAAAGACGCATGATGCCCTTCAGTCGGCACTGGACGGTTCCCTCTCCATCTATATGTACTTCGTACCAGCTGCCGGTAGATTTTATTACTGTGCCTGTCATCTGTACAAAGATATTTGTATTTGTGCTATGCCAAACTCTGTGCAATTAATAATTCCGGAAATAGTTTTCGATACGCAAATACACTGCGCAGAGATGTACTAAATTTGTCTTCGAAAGCACAGAAAAATGAAGATGCAAAAATAATTTGCTAAATATATTAGCAAATACAAATTAAATTATACTTTTACCCCCGTAAACAAAAAACAACAATATGGCAAACCCAACTGCTGACGAGAAGAAAGAAAAGATGAAAGCCCTGCAGCTCACTGTAGACAAGCTGGACAAGGCCTATGGCAAAGGCACCGTAATGAAACTCGGTGACTCCCGTATCATTCAGGCTGAGGTAATATCTACCGGCTCGATCGGGCTGGACATTGCACTCGGTATAGGTGGCCTGCCTAAAGGCCGTATAGTAGAGATCTACGGACCGGAATCCTCGGGCAAGACCACACTCGCTATTCAGGCTATTGCCAATGCTCAAAGGATGGGCGGTATAGCAGCTATCATCGATGCGGAGCATGCCTTTGATAAGGAATATGCGATCAAACTCGGGGTCGATGTCAATAACCTGCTGATCTCTCAGCCCGATGATGGCGAGCAGGCACTGGATATAGCAGAGCACCTCATACGCTCAGGAGCTATCGATATCATTGTCATAGACTCGGTAGCTGCGCTCGTACCGCGTGGTGAGCTCGAAGGAGAAATGGGCGAATCCAAGATGGGCCTTCATGCACGCCTTATGTCTCAGGCGCTGCGCAAGCTGACTGGCTCTATCAGCAAGACACACTGCTGTTGCATATTTATCAATCAGCTGCGCGAGAAGATCGGAGTGATGTTTGGCAATCCAGAGGTCACTACTGGTGGAAATGCATTGAAGTTCTATGCATCTGTGCGTCTCGACATACGCCGTATTGGCCAGATCAAGGACAAAGAAGATGTAGTAGGAAATCGCACCAAGGTGAAGGTAGTGAAAAATAAAATGGCGCCGCCGTTCAAGACCACTGAGTTTGACCTCATGTATGGAGAAGGTATCTCAAAGGTCGGTGAGATCATTGACCTCGGTACAGAGCTGGAGATACTTCAAAAGTCAGGTTCATGGTACAGCTATGATGGCACTAAACTCGGACAGGGACGTGAAGGAGTCAAACAAATACTACAGGACAATCCTGAAATGGCTGCTGACATAGAGAGAAGAATACGTGACAAATACAATCAAGGTATCGAAGTGGTCAAAACAGAAATCGTAGAAGAAGAAGACTAAAACTCAATAGGGACAGGTGCTTCAGATGAGTTCTGACACATCTGGCCCTTTACTAAAAGGCTGGTGACTTATGAATATATATGCCGGTGGGATCCATTTCTCATCGGCATTTTATATTAATCACGGCTTGGCGTTCTTAGCATACTCGAGGTCATACTGTGCGCGCATATCCTCTCCTTTGTCCAGGTATAGCTGTGCACGTATGTTGTAATACTCCGGTTTGGTCTGGCCCATCTCTATCACCATACTGATGTGGTAGAGCATGTTGTCCTTATCACCCATTTCTTTATAGATATCATACATTTTGAGGTGTAGCTTCCAGTCATTGTTGTCGTTATAGAGGCTGGCGAGTTTCAGCATCGGCGATACTTCGTCATACTTATGCATCTTAACTTTGATCATCGCCAAATACAGAAAGGCATCTGCATTGGTCTTGACCAGATGTATATAATGAGTCAATAATGCATCAGCAGTGTCGAAGTTATTCATCCGGTAATTGATCACGCCCAGATAGAAGTTCGTCTTATCAATATCATCTTTGAGTTCTCTAGCCTGGTCCAGATATACTTTGGCACCTGCCAGGTCCAGCTCCTCGTATTTATAAACTCCCAGCTCGTAATACGCCTCAGCTATGGGTTTCATTGAGATACACTGTTTGAAGTCTGCTATCGATTTGGCTTTGTCTCCCAGTGCTCTGTATGCCAGCCCGCGATGATTAAAGAAGTAGATCCTGTTTGGGTCTATGCCTATCGCCAGAGTATAGTTCTGTATTGCTACATCATATTGGCCGTTTTTGGAAGCACTGAAACCGATCT
>PLSN01000392.1 GCA_003165135.1 Bacteroidota bacterium | reverse complement strand
ACTTAGTGTTAACTGATTGCTGTTGGTCCCTACCATTGTATCATCCTCATACCACTGATAGGTCGGCCCGTTGCCAACACCGGTAGGGTTGGCCGTAAAGAAAGTACCCGATCCCGCACATACATTATATTGATTGGCTACAATAGACACGGATGTTGGAGTAGATGAGGTGACAGCGATGATAATATGATTGCTGGTGTCCATGACCGGACATCCGAGGTTGGCTGTCATCACTACCCATACACTATCGTTATTATTGAGTGTAGCATCTGAATATACCGAGTCATTTGTACCGACTGCGATTCCATTCTTATACCACTGATAGTCGGATGCCACTGTCCCATTATTGACACCACTTGCAGTGAAAACATCTGCTACACCCTGACATACCGGATTTGCTGATGCAGCTATCGAGACAGAAGGCACAGGAAGGGTCTTGCCAGTATATCTGAAGTTATTCCCTATGCTCCCATTTTTCAGGTTGAGCGTCTGGCAATCATAGTATGCACTGGCGGCACCACTGGTAAGCAGCGATGCGATAGGAGATGTCAAAACATAATATTCAACATGTGTACCTGCCGGGTAAGGAGGAATGTTAGTAGTAGCCAAAGTACCGGATACAGACATCTGTATCACAAAAGAGGCGTCCGAAAATCCTGTCAGGCTATATCTCAGGTAGACATACTCCCCGGCTGAAGGCGGAGCAGACAATGTAGCAGTGACAGTGGGTGAACATGCCGGATTGATCGTATTGGTGTCTACCGGTATGGATACAGAATCTATTACCACAGGATTGTACAGCGTCTGCAGGATTCCCATTGTATCATTCAGTGTACTCCCGGTAGCATGGGTTTGAACATTAAAAGTGTAAAACATACCCCCCGTAACAGCCGGAAGCAATATGCCTTGACCTCCAAATGCGCTATTATAAAGAGCTGATGCACTCTGAGTGGTATCTATGATCTGATTGAATCCCAATAAAACCTGACCACTTGTATAGGCCCGCCAAACGGTGGAAAAATTGCCCTGGGCAACGGGAAATTCAACCTTGCTTCCTCCGCTGGCTACTGGGTTTGTTACATATGTTCTGTATTGCGCAAACAAACCATACTGGGTCAGAATTGTATCGTTATATGTACCTGTGATATCTGTTCCTATACCTGCGGGTATACCTTGAGCCATTATGCCTAAGCTCAGGACCATGATCAAGCCCGAAAGAACGTATCTCTTAATGTAGTTAGTAAAATTTCCCATGAATTATTTTTATAATTTACTATTCAAATTTATTATGACAGATTATATACTATCCAAAACGCACATCACATAGTGATGCTAAAAACTTATCATTCCCCCTTACAGAGACTATATAGGCTTCCTAACTTATTAAATGCAAAGATTCCTTATAATTCCATATTAAGCTAAGCTTTTAGTCAACAGCTAATCAAACACTTGTACTTTATAGAGGGCAATGGTAAAAACGTTTGAATATGTCAGGAATGTGAAGACTTAAAAAGAAATTTTAATAATAAATGCATATTTTTAAACCCTCAGCCATAAACAATTATCTTTCATTTAATAAATAAGTCCTGCTATAGGAGCTATGAGTGACAAAGGATATACATTTTCAAAAGAAGCTTTCCAGATATATCTGAAGTGGCTTTGTTTTGCCGCTTTAGCATTCATGGCTGTTATTCTGCTCAATGAACTCTTGGTCGGCACAATAAGCCTTGTGCTGGGTTATGTCACTCATGTTTTTTTTGGGAGGGTTGAGTCATTGCCTCACTATAATATGTATTGGAGTAGTATGAGGGTTTTGGCGCTTTATGCTTTCCCCCCACTGATCATATTGATGATCGGGATTATCCTTTTGGGTATTATTGCATTTGGTCCTTTGGTACTGAATATTGCGACATGGTTTAGGTTTTGGGCCATGTTTTTCGCAATTCTTCTGGGCACTACACTTTTGACGCTTACTTTATTTTCTACAATGACAGCAAACAGTAGTTTATTTCAGGGGTTCGCCATAGTGACCTACTGGTATGGAATACCGGAATTAGTTTCTATTATAATTGTAATATTGTCTTTCCTTCTGAATTTTGCCTCCGGCTTTTTATGCTCCAGAGCTTTATTCTATATCGCTCCTTCCGACTTTATGGTCAAAGAAGGTAAGCGGTATCCCAGAAAAATAATAATTACCTCGTTCATTTATACCGTCCTGTTCGTGTTTCTGATTGCTATTGGCCTTTCTTATCCTGACTACTGGTCTTTCTTTGCCATCATGTTTTTCCATGCCTGTCTTTGGTTGCCAGGCTTACTATCCATATCTACAGAGTCAGTAATGAATAGAGCATCAAAGAAAAAAGCTACTAATGTAGTACCTATAGGAACCCGTCATAACTACGTGCTAATATGCCTGACAATAGCTCTGGCAATTACAATACGTCTTCTTTTACCTCAGCATTAACATCGCAATTCATCTGATGAAATACAACTCGAAAGTATTACTAGAAGAGCAATATCTGATACCTTTTAAAATAATATCAGTATACATCGGTTGGAAGCTATTTGATCATTTTGCTGAAATCCCGGGAACTACTTTAAATCATTTCTGGACTTCTCTCGTGTATCATCTTGGTTGTGTATATGCCGTTGTTACAAGTTTTATTCTTACAATAGGCGGCCTTAAAGCTACAGCTTCCAGTATAAATATCAACCTGGTTGCCAGCAATAAACAAGTCTGGGTACAGGAACATTGTCTGGCGATCCCTGCAATAGTTGTTTTCTGTGGTGCTATTTTGTTATTCAAAGGTCGGTGGAGTGAAAAGGCAATGTTTCTGGCTATCGGGTTATCGGGAATCATTTGTATCAACCTATTGCGCTTAATATTGGTATCGGTAGCTTTTGTTCAGTTTTCGCCTCATATTTTTAGATTAATGCACTCATATGTATATGCTATAGTCACATACGCCTTTATCTTTGGCCTGGTGGCCTGGTGGATGAATAGAACCACTGAAAATAGTACTGAATAAAATCAAATATTCGCATGCGTATCTTGCTATAATGTCAGAAATGTAATCTCAAGAATTTGCCCATAATCCATTACTTTCAGAATACTGAATAGGGCGTCTTCACCAAGTCTTCAATAGTCTACCTCACAAAAAAAATAACAGAAAGAAAATATATTTCTCAAAATGAGAAATACCCTCTCATTATTAATGTTTTTTGAAGACATTTTTTTATCCCCCGCGTTCTAATAATTCATATAATTATTTGATTATCTTATATTTATAAGAATTCAGAAAGCTCTAAAACTGCTTGGCCTAA
>PLSN01000206.1 GCA_003165135.1 Bacteroidota bacterium | reverse complement strand
TTCCCTAATCTGAAGGTCTTTGCAGTGGAGCCTTCTGCATCTCCCGTCATCAGCGGTGGCGCTCCGGGCCCGCATCCGATACAAGGTATAGGCGCAGGATTCATACCTGCCAACCTTCACACAGATATACTCGACGGTGTGATACAGGTGAGCAAAGAAGAAGCATTCGAATATGCACAGCGTGCAGCAAAAGAAGAAGGCATTTTCGTCGGCGTATCATCAGGCGCGTCTCTGGCAGCTGTCGCAAAGAAACTAGCTGAAATACCTAAAGGCTCAAAAGTACTTACATTTTCATACGATACCGGCGAACGCTATCTGAGCGTAGAAGGATTATTCTAAATTTTTTGGTGGATTTTTTATTGTTAGTAGGGACAGGTCGTGACCTGTCCTTTTTATTGCCACATGCCCTTGTTTTTATTTATAAAACATATCCTCAGGCCAATTCTGAGGGTTGTTCTCAATATAGTTAGTTATTGTTTCAAATGATTTAGCGTCCCGGATGATATGATCATGAAAAGACCGCTGCCATTTGAATTCAGGTAATCCGGCTAAATGAATCTGTTTTGATGTGGTCGTTTTATAGGCACCCATTAATTCTGATATGGATTTTATTTTGACTGGTTCGCCTTGTACTACCGAGGACAGGTCATGACCTGTCCAATTTCGGTAGTACATTACCCGACCAATACCTGAAGGGCTGCGATCTGCTCTTTATTGCCCATGACCATGATCCGGTCACCTGACTCGAGGCGGTCATGACTGGAGGGATTCATAGTGTATTTATTGTTTTTGTCTTTGATGCCGAGTACAGTGGCACCGGTCGAACGCCATGGGTCCAGCTGGCCCAGTGTGGTCGGCAGGCCGATAGTGAGCTCCTGAATCGTGGTCCCGTCGAAGCCCTGCGAGGCGATCATGTCTATAAATTCCTTGACATCGGGGCTCAGAACCAGTGTGGCCATATGCGCACCGCCTATTTTGTCGGGCATGATGACATTGTCTGCGCCGGCTATCTTCATCTTCTTGACAGCATGGTCATCGGAGGCGCGGCTGATGATCTTGATGTAGGCATTCAGCTGGCGGGCAGTGAGTACTATGTAGAGATTCTCTGCATCTACTGGCAGCGTGGTAATGATAGCTGAAGCATGACGAATGCCTGCTTCTATCAGCACTTCTTCCCGCGTTGCATCTCCCTCTATATGGTATTGGATATGCTCCTTGTCCGACAGGCGCTTTTCTATCACCACATAGGATTTATTATGCTGGTTAAATAAATTGGCAGCAGCATGGCCATTGCGGCCGTATCCGCAGAGGATAACATGCCCTCTCAGGGCGCCTATAGAACGTTCCATTCTTCTATGTTTTAAATGATTTCTAAATTCCCCATCGAGAAAAAAGCTGGTAAAAGATGATATGACATAGGTAAAGAGTCCGAGATTAGTCACGATGAGTACCATCGTAAAAACCTTGCCTGTCTCACTGAGCGGATGAACCTCGCCATAGCCCACAGTCGACACCGTGATGATGGTCATGTATAGCGCATCCAGGAAAGAATAATGCTCAATGACCATATACCCGACCACCCCCGCACCAATAGCCAGCGCCATCAGGACGATGACGATGTATATTTTGCGAAATGGATTTGTGGTTTTAGGTTTCATTGATGACATTAATGTTCAGTAGTTATTGCTTGTTCTATTGGTGAAACTTCCAGTACTACAAAAGTGCCAGGCTTACTAGATGGTCGTTGACCAGCTTCAGCTTTACTCTGATCTGCTGTAGGCAAATAGATACTACCTGTTTTAGAGTTTACAGCTATTGTCCTTGCTCCTTTTTGGGTTTTTACTGTTTCTATCACCTGGTAGCTGCCATCTACTTCTCCTACTACGGTCATAGTGCCATCACCGTTAGCGCTGAAAGCTCGCTTTAAACCTTTGTCAAATGCCACGCCATCTACCCGCTCGCCTATTGGGAGTGCGGCGATGATCTTGCCGGTTAGTGCATCAATGACAGCCATATGCCCGTCGCTGACCGTAAATAGCCTGTGAGTAGCATTGTCTATAGCGAGGCCGCTGGGTTCTACCACCGGTCCTATAGGCCAGTATTGTTCTACCTTGAGTGTTATACTATTGATCACACAGAGTTTGCTTTTGTCTTCGATATTGACATAGACTTTCCCATTTTCATCAGTCGCAGCGAACTCCGGATTGCCATCGACAGGGATATTTCCTATCACTTTATCTGATTTAGCATCTATCACTGTTACATTATTGCTACGGCCATTGAAGACGAAAACATTTTTAGAAAATGGGTCATATAAAATAGCGTCAGGATTACGTCCGTTCACTTTGACCCTGCTTAGTGTTTTAAAAGTCTTTGTGTCAAATACTACAACAGTAGAGTCCCTACCGCAGCTGATATATCCCTTGCCAAATTCAGTGGCTATTGTGATGCCATGCACGCCTTTGGTATCTTCTATAATGGCTATTGCTTTACCGGTTTTTACATCTACTACCTGTACCATATTGCCATGCGAGACGTAGAGTAGTCCTGCATTATCGTCCATCGTGAGATAATCCCATCCTCCATCGCCGTCGAGGTGAATGCGATTGACTATTTCATAGCTTATTTTTTGCTGCGCTGATAAACTGGCAGAAAGGAAAATAAAAAGGGACAGATAGATAAATGGCGTAAATTTTTTCATGAATATATTTAAGTGAAAAGAACAATACGCTGCAAAATAAGAAAAGGAAACTTACTTTATTTTATTGAGCTTCTCGGCAGCTTTTTCCAGCGTTTCATTTTCTTTGGCAAAGCAGAAGCGTATGATCTTTTGATCGAGGTTGTGGTGGTAAAAGACGGAAACCGGTATAGCGGCTACTTTCCATTCTCTGGTCAGCCATTTGACGAAGTCAGTATCTTTTTCCTCCGAGATTTTTTTATAAGAAACAAGCTGAAAGTAGGTGCCCTTGCTATCAAGCAATTCAAACTTTGAACCTTTTATTGCATTTCTGAAAAAATCACGCTTCTGCTGATAGAATGCGCCTAGCTCCTTATAGAGATGCGGATGATTGAGTATCTCTGCGTAGGCATACTGCATGGGAGTATTTACGGAAAAAACATTGAACTGGTGTACCTTTCGGAACTCTGCTGTGAGCTCACGTGGTGCGATGCAGTAGCCTACTTTCCAGCCTGTAGCGTGATAGGTCTTGCCAAAAGATCCCACCACCATGCTTCTCTCTGCGAGTGCGGGATAGCGCAGCACACTCTGGTGCTCCGTACCGTCAAAAATAATATGCTCATATACCTCATCGCTGAGTATAATGATGTCAGTGTCCTTGGTGAGCTTAGTCAACTCCTTCATATCCTTTTCGGTCAGTGTGGTGGCCGTGGGATTGTGAGGAGAATTGATCACGATCATACGCGTACGCTGTGTGATGAGCTTCTGCACTTGTTTCCAATTGATGCTAAAGTCCGGCGCTTCCATATTGTAGTGAATGGCCTTGCCTCCTGCCAGTTCCACTGCAGGAGCATAGCTGTCATACGCCGGCGAGAAAAGTATCACTTCATCATTCTCGCTGATCATGGCTGCTATAGCTGTAAATAATGCCTGTGTACCTCCTGCTGTGATGGTGATCTCAGACTCAGGATCGACGGTTGCTTTATAGAGGTTTTGCACTTTGGACGCGATACGCTCACGGAGTGTCATCAGGCCAGCCATTGGGGCATATTGGTTATTGCCGCTTCTGATGGCGCGCTCTACCTCACTCTGGAGCAGCGGATCGGGCTGAAAGTCCGGGAAGCCCTGAGACAGATTGATAGCCTCATGCTCTCTGGCATATGCCGACATCACTGTGAATATGGTAGTACCTACACCTGGCAGCTTAGATCGTATGGAACCCTTGAAATTCATGTGAAAAATAGATGTTAGACATTAGACTTGAGACAATAGAAACGGGAATATTCCTTACTGTATTGTCTCACTTCTCATATCTCAATACTCATGTCTTTTTAGTTTATAAATAGCGATCAAGGTTGTCTTTCTTCAGGTCTATCGTCATTTCCTTGAGCTGCTGCTCCTGCGACTTCTGGCAGATCAGCAGTACATCTTTGGTGTCTACTATGCAGTAGCCTTCCAGCCCCTGCAATACTACGAGTTTGCCGTCCTGCACCATGATCATGTTATTGGCGGCATCGTATATCTTGACATTCTTACCCATTACTGCATTGCCCAGATAGTCCTTTTGATATACCTCGTAGAGTGAGTCCCATGAGCCGATATCACTCCATCCGAACTTAGAAGGGATGGTATATACATTATCCGCTTTCTCCATCACCCCATAGTCTATGGATATATTGGTGCACTGAGAGTATGCCCTCTCGATAAATGCTTTTTCCTGCGGGGTGCCATACAGCTCACGTGCGCCGGCGAAGCAGTCCATTACCTCGGGGAGATATTTATGCATGGCATCCAGTATGCTCTTTGCTTTCCAAACAAACATTCCGGAATTCCAGAGAAAATCACCGCTTTTCACAAAGGTTTTAGCGATCTCCGCATCAGGTTTTTCGGTGAAAGTTTTGATCTTATAGAACTCACCCTCTTTTTTCTCATCGTCATACTGTATATATCCATAGCCGGTCGATGGGCGTGTGGGTTTGATGCCCAGTGTCACCAGTGCATCATGCTCCTCGACAAAGTCCAGGCATTTTGAGATGATCTCGAGGTATTTGTCCTCATAGAGTATGATATGGTCTGATGGCACTACGATGATCGTAGCCTCAGGGTCTTTGGCGTATATCTTATCACATATATAGGCTACGCAGGGCGCCGTATTGCGGCGTGTAGGTTCTTTGACTATCTGGTGCTGCTGTATACCGGGGATCTGCTCTTTGACGAGTGGTTCATACTCCTCCAGCGTGACGAGGTGTATATTTTCGGTAGGGCAAATATTAGTAAAGCGGTCATAGGTGATCTGAAGCAGCGTTTTGCCTGTATCGAGAATATCTAAAAACTGTTTTGGCTTGGAGCTTCTGCTTTGTGGCCAGAACCTGCTGCCTATTCCTCCTGCCATAATGGCGACATACACATGTTTCATCCGGAATGCTCCCAACTGTTGTTAAAAAATTAGAACTGCAAATTTAACTATTCATACCATATCACCGAATAGTAGCATGGTTTTAAAAAACTTTCACATGAAACTTATTGTTTGTACAATAAAACTGTGCGCTTTTTTTGGTGTTGAATCGTTTTTTTTATATTATATTTCGTAGAGTTAAAGATCAGGAGAAGTTTTTTTGGCCTGGTGCATCGACACCAGAAAATGTAAATACAAGGATTATGGCAGTAGCAGAATTATCACTCAAAACCGCCCTCAATGAATATTTTGGTTTCACAAAATTCAAGGGAGAGCAGGAGAAGATCATAAAGAGCCTCATGGCCGGCAAAGATGTCTTTGTCATCATGCCTACCGGTGGCGGCAAATCACTCTGCTATCAGCTTCCTGCTATGATGATGGATGGTGTGGCGATCATCATCTCACCACTCATCGCATTGATGAAAAATCAGGTGGACCTCGTGAGAAATTATTCCTCAAATGATGATATAGCTCACTTTCTCAACTCATCACTCAACCGTACCGAACGAAACAAGGTCATAAAAGACATTAAGGACGGTAAGACCAAGATGCTTTTTGTAGCACCTGAGACTCTGACCAAGCCTGAGACTACTGATATATTCAAAGAAGTCCCGATCTCATTCGTAGCGGTAGATGAAGCACACTGTATATCTGAGTGGGGCCATGACTTCCGTCCTGAATATAGGCGTATCAAAGAGATAGTAGATGTGCTGCAAGGTGACTTCCCTATTATCGCGCTCACTGCCACTGCTACACCAAAAGTGCAAAGTGACATAGTCAAGACGCTCAACCTCCGCAAGCCGGAGATATTTATCTCTTCTTTCAACAGGCCAAACCTGTACTATGAAATAAGGCCGAAGAAGACACCTCAGCTCGCCATCAAAAACATGGTGCAGTTTATCAAACAACGTACCGGCAAATCAGGTATCGTATATGTGATAAACCGTAAGACCGCTGACGATATAGCAGAAGTGCTTCGCGCCAATGGTATCAAGGCCGCTCCGTACCATGCCGGCATAGACAATAAAATACGCGCCAATACTCAGGATGCATTCCTGCAGGAAGAAACAGATGTGATCGTAGCCACGATAGCTTTCGGCATGGGTATCGACAAGCCGGACATCCGTTACGTGATACATTACGACATTCCTAAATCATTGGAGAATTACTATCAGGAAACAGGCCGCGGAGGCCGTGACGGCATGGAAGGTGATTGTGTGGTGTATTTCAGCTATAAGGATATTTCAAAGCTGGAAAAACTCCTGCGTGATAAAACTGTAGCAGAGCGTGAAAGAGGTCTACAGCTTGTCAATGAGACGGTGGCTTATGTCGAATCAGCCGAGTGCCGCAGGAAATTCATTCTGCATTACTTTGGCGAGGAATACCGGACCGAGCAGTGCAATAATATGTGTGACAACTGCCGCCATCCAAAGGAAAGAATAGATGTGACACAGGACACAAAGCTCGCTATAGAGGCTATTGCTTCTGTGAAAGAGAACCACGACCTGCCATATCTGGTCAAGTTCCTGATCGGTAAGAAATCAAAAGAGATCACAGACTTCAAATATGACAAACTGCCGCTATTCGGTGGTGGAGCTGAGAAGGACGAACATCACTGGAACTCTGTGCTTCGCAATGCCATGATGATAGGACTGGTGGACAAAGACATCGAGCAATACGGCATCCTGAAACTGAATGACAAGAGCCGCGCCTTCATCAAGAAACCTGTCAAGGTAGATGTGGCACTCAACCATAACTATGAGGAAGAGGGCAATGATATAATAGTAGAGGAAAACGCGAGCAACCGTAGCGTAGTAGACCCTCAGATGCTCAATATGCTGAAGGACCTCCGTCAGAAGATCGCTAAGGCAAATAATCTGCCGACCTATGTCATATTCCAGGAGAACTCGCTCGAAGAGATGGCGACCAAGTATCCTATCACCATGGACGAGATGGCAGGTATTATTGGAGTGAGCAAAGGTAAGGCAGAGCGTTATGGCAAGAAGTTCATCGAGGCGATCAAGCAATATGTGGATGATAATGATATAGACCGCCCGACAGACTTCATAGTACGTTCAGTTGCCAATAAAGCAGGTGAGAAGATCAAGATCATTCAGGCCATAGACAAGCGTATCAGCCTCGATGATCTGGCTCGCAGCCTGGGCATCAACCGCAAAGACATGATCATTGAGCTCGAGACGATCGTTCACTCAGGCACCAAGCTCAATATCGACTATCACCTCAACAACATTATGGACGAAGACCTCGTGAAGGATATATATGACTACTTCCGCGCGGCAGAGACAGACTCTCTGGATGCGGCCATGGATGAGTTTAGTGCAGATGGCATAGAGGTAGACGAGATACAGCTGGTGCGCATCAAATTTATGAGCGAGCTGGCGAACTAGACATGCCACTATATCTGTATAAGCATATAATAGAGAACAGTTTACAAGCCCATGTGCATATACAACCTGCCTGATTACCATTATTGATGGAATCTTTACGAACTTTGATTTACAAAGGGTGACGGGTATTTGTCACTGTTTGATGAAATGAAAAATCGCCTCATCTTATTGTTTTGTTTGGCTTGCTGCGGACCGAGTTTTGCGCAAACGCATTTCTTTCGTTTTGTAGATTCGATCTTTCAAAAACAAGAGATACAGCAGAGTGTGCTACTCAAGCAGGAGCTCCAAAATGCAGGATATAAGCTCAGCGGCAATGACACGCTTGATATGACCATGGCAAAGCTGGCATACATGCATATGCTGCTCACCTGCTACTATTCTGTCGATGGCGATACATCCGGAGGTTTTGGTATACCCTATTTCTGGAACTATACCAATCATAATCCCCGTCTGAATATCGTCAATCTGAAAAAAGGAAAGACGCTCGGACAATTGCCCGCTGCTCCCGGCTCTCAGGGCGGAACCATGGCTACGCTGGACAGGACACCGCTGATATTCTGGGGTGACTTCATGACTGATGAGCCTCAGTATAGCTATGAGCATATCAGCGCATTTTACAGCTTCGGATGGTGCAGTGAGCGCGAGATGGCCTTTAAGGCATGGCTCGGGGTAGTCGGTATCAAATCTACTATCGGCATCAAGGCTGACCATGTCTGGACAGAAGTAGAACTGCCCGGTCTGCCCGGATATTTTCTTTTTATAGACAATACCTTTAATCGTTTCGAACTGCGACCCATCAAAGAAAAACCACCACTCGAAGTGGGCAATAAATACATAGCCTGGTATAACCAGCAGGGCGCTGACAAGACCATACAGAAAAGGCTCGATGCACTCATGATAAACCCAAAAAGGGCAGAACATATCCAGCATCAGATCCTGACATATTTTGGTTCCAATTCTGAGGACTATTAGTGAGATGAATTCCTGTTTTGCTTATGAACATTAGAAGCTGTTTTGATTTCATTCCGAAAATAAATTATGCGCCTACAACCCTCAAAGGGTTCAAAACCCTTTGAGGGTTTCGCTTAAGAATAAATTTCNNTTTCATGCATTTCAAAACAACCTCTTAAATTCACGTCCGATCCTAACCACTTAAACTATTCATCATGAAATTTTCCATCTTCTTTGGTTTGATATTGATCGTACTTATTTCTATCAATGGCAGAATACA
>PLSN01000067.1 GCA_003165135.1 Bacteroidota bacterium | reverse complement strand
TTCCACGCCTTATTAGCTGCCAGTGCTTTTGGTTCTCATTATACTCTAATCCCTTTCGCCTCTCAACTATTGGTATATAGGCTTCTATAAAGGCATTGCCATTTGACTGAGCGAAAGTAAATAGCTTTCCAGGGGGGACATCTGTGGAAGGTTTCATGTGGTCATAAAAAATACCGCCTATCCCTCTCCGTTCATTGTTTCTATGCGTGTTGACGAAATAGTTATCGCACTGCTTTTTGAAAGATGAATAAGCATCTGCCTGAAAGCTATCACAACTCCTTTTGTGGACTCTGTGAAAGTGAATAGCGTCTTCTTCAAAAAGATAATAAGGAGTCAGATCAGCTCCTCCTCCAAACCATGAGTCTGTAACCATACCCTTTTTATCATAGACCTCAAAATATCTATAATTGGCATGTGCTGTAGGCACCATAGGGCTGCGCGGGTGAAGGACAAGAGATATGCCACAAGCAAAAAACTTGTCTCCTTCTACCTTGAGCTGCGTCCTGATGGCATCGGTGATGTTGCCATATACCTCTGATGTATTGACTCCACCCTTTTCAAAGACAGTACCGTTTTGTATCACGCGTGTGATACCTCCGCCTCCTTCTTCGCGTGTCCACTTATCCTCTATGAAAAGCTCCTTACCGTCAGCCAGTTCCACTGCACGACAAATGCGATCCTGCATATCCCTTATCCATTCTGAAAATTGCTGTCTCATTTCTTCTTGTACTCTTTTACCGCATCCACAAATGCTTTAGCATTGTCTACCGGAACGTTGGGAAGAATGCCATGACCTAAATTTGCTATGTATCTCTGTACACCAAAATCATCGATCATTTTAGTCACATCTCTTTTGATCTCTGCAGGCGTAGTCAAAAGTTTAGCCGGGTCAAAATTCCCTTGTATGGTGATCTTACCACCTGTTTGCTCTCGTGCATATGCCGCGCTTACAGTCCAGTCTATACCTACAGCTGAGACACTGCTATTGGCTATCTGTCCAAGGGCATACCAGCTTCCCTTCGGAAACAGTATGACAGGACAAAGCGGACTGAGGGCGTCAGATACCTGCCTGGTATATTTATAAGCAAAGTTTGTGAAATCCACAGGAGATAACATCCCGCTCCAACTATCAAAAACCTGTACGCAATCTGCCCCTGCTGCTACTTGGGCTTTAAGATAGGAGATAGTAGCATCTGTAATCTTTTGCAAGAGCTGATGTGCCAGATACGGTTGGCTAAAGCAGAATTGTTTTGCCTTATCAAAGGTCTTGCTGCCTTTACCCTCTACCATATAGCAGAGTATAGTAAATGGCGCACCTGCGAAACCAATCAGTGGCACTCTGCCGTTAAGTTCTCTTTTCGTAAGTGATATCGCCTTACATACATAGTCGAGACGCTCTGCTGCACCTTCAACCTGCAATGCATCTATATCTGCCTGAGTACTGATGGTATGCGGTAGCGATGGACCTTTGCCTTCTACCATTAGCACCTTCTCACCCAATGCCTGAGGTATGACAAGTATATCTGAGAAGATAATAGCAGCATCGGGACCAACTATATCTATAGGCTGCAACGTGATCTCACAGGCCAACTCAGGAGTCTCTACTCTGGCGAAGAAGTCGTATTTAGCCTTGAGTTTAAGATACTCTGGGAGATATCGGCCTGCCTGCCTCATCATCCATACAGGTGGCCTGTCCACTATCTCACCTATGAGGGCTTTCAGAAAAAAGTCATTTTTAAGTGTGCTCATTTATTCTTTATTACTTTCTATGTTGAACTATTGCGTTGATCATTGTTTCGGGTTCAGGGGAGTCAACCACTATAATTTCCGCTCCTGCAATCAGAGAACTCAAATATGCTCCCGTGGTGTTTCCTATACAGCTGTATAGTGTTTTGAACTCAAGCTTGTTGTTTTTCCTATAACTATCTATCCCACTGGGGCTGAAGAATAGAATAGCTTCATACTCATCACTGATATTAGGATATAGCATCTCTGTATGATAAATAACCAGTGGCGTATATGTAACATTAGCTTCTTTCAACTTCGCACTGAGTGTATCCATGCGTAAGTCTCCGCATATGTGAAGTACGGATTTTGCTTTTTTGTCTGCGATTATCATATCAGCCAGTTCCTCTGATCCTTTAGCTATCGCCCCTATGCGGATACCATGCTGCCTTAGCTCATTATTTGTTTTACCACTGATGGCATACACGCGCAATGGAGCTATAACGTCTTTACTATGCTCATTCTTAAAAAACAATNNATAGTGTCAAACCGACCGGGTGATAGGATCGACAGATCAAAATCCAAGGGTGTTGTTCTGATCACATCTATACATGTCACCGCAACACCATTTCCGCTAGTCTTTGCTATCAAGGAGCCTTCCAATTGCTTAGTCGATAGTATTCTCATTGCTCCACTTCTTGTTTCTTATTTCTTCGAGTAGTTCCCGCGCTCCTGACTGTGATAAAAGCTCAGATGCAGCTAACTGTCCGGCATTCTTCCAATCTGTGCGATCGAAGTCTTTTTCTACTTTATAAAAATTATCTCCGTCAAATGAATGCATGGCTCCTGTGAAGTGGATGCGCTCCTCGGAAACAGATGCGTAAGCACTTAGGGGGACGGAACAGCCTCCCATAAGGGTACTGAGAAACTGCCTCTCAATATATCCGGCCATAAAACTCTCATTGTGATTGATACGCGAACATATGTCTGAGGAGATCGTATCATCCTCCCGGCATACGATACCTACTATACCCTGAGCAGGGGCGGGTATCATCCAGTCAAGGACTATGGCATCTGATGGTAGAAGCCCAAGTCGCTCCAAACCTGCCTTGGCAAATATCACTCCATCCATACCTTCATTCTCAGCAAACTTTCTGAGCCTTGTCTGCACGTTGCCGCGAATAGAAGCAGTAGTATGAGCGGGATATTGGGCCAGCCACTGTGCTCTGCGCCTTAGGCTGCTGGTAGCAATAGTAGCTTTATGGCCTCTGTCAAATATCGATCTGTCTTTGATCAGGGCAACGTCCTGATGTGCACCTCTTTCTAAAACAGATATAAGTTTAAGGCCTTGCGCTATTTGAGTCGGTACATCTTTGAGAGAATGAACAGCTATATCTGCCTTACCTTCCAGAAGAGCAATGTCCAACTGTTTAGTAAATACTCCGGATACACCCAATGCATAAAGGGGTTGTGTCAACTGCATATCTCCGGTACTTTCTATGAATATGAGCTCACACTGATGTCCTGATCTTTCCAGATTTTCTTTTACCGTCTCGGCCTGCCATAAGGCCAGTTTGCTGGTACGCGTAGCTATGCGAATGGTCTGCAGTTTATTGGCCATTTTATATACGGACTGCGCCAGCCTTCTCTTCGGAGAGTTTCATCAGATACTGACTACGGCGCTTTTTCCACTCTTTATATTCTTCAATATTTTCCTCTATGATCTCCATAGCCAGAGGAATCTGTTTCTTTCTATTTTCGATAGTTTCATCTACTATTTTGGATAGTTGATCTATATCAAACAGCTTCACACCTCCGATCTCCCGGACATCTGCACTGACATTAGAGGGTACAGCGAGGTCAAATATTATTTTTATAGATGTTCCTTGGATATGTTCCTTGGTAATAAGAGGATGATCTGCACCTGTAGCCACGATCAGCGTATCTGTTGTATTAAGTACTTCTTTGTGCTGGTCTTCCTTAGCATACTTCACATTATAGTCACAAGCAAATCCCTCTG
>PLSN01000109.1 GCA_003165135.1 Bacteroidota bacterium | reverse complement strand
ATGGATGCCGTGAGAGTGATGACGATTCATAAAGCCAAGGGTTTGCAATATCCTGTGGTGATCATTCCTGATGCTGATTTCAAACTGCGCAATACTAAAAAGTTTCTTTGGGCTGAATTGCAAAATGATTTTATCGGCAATGTCTCTGTATTTCCTTTGCCTGTGCAGGCTGATCTCGAAGACACTGAATATGGGCATCTGTACCAAAAAGAAATGGCTGACTCACTTCTAGACATGGTCAATCTTCTCTATGTGGCCACTACACGTCCTGAAGAACAACTTTATCTCATATCAGAGAAACCCGCCAATGAGCCGGAAAAACTAAACAGTATTACCGCATTATTGGTTAGGTTTCTGAAAGCATTAAATCTCTGGAATGGCTTTATACCTTATGAGTTCGGTGATGATAATACAACGAAGGATACAGCCAAAACAAGAAAGGAATCAATTGCAGAATTCATTTATACCCCGGTCACCAATCATAAACCAAAACATTTATCCATCAAACTATCTCCTGAAATAAAATGGGGGAATGAATCAGAGAAGAAACCTAAGGCATGAAGAAATTTCTCACACAGGTAGCGGAGTATATCCAAAGCAATCACCCGAATGGATTGCAGGACGTATTACTATGCTTTCCGAATAACCGTGCGGGATATTTTTTCAGAGAAGAACTGAAGCCATTATTGTCGATAGACAGATCGATGCCGGAGATCACCACACTGGAGAAATGGATACATTCACTTTCTGATAAAACACTCACTCCAAATGTTGAGCTGGTCAACCTGCTTTACAAGTCATACACTGAACTAGGAGGCACTGATGATTTTGAATCCTTCATTNNTCATTCCCACTGCACAGACAATGCTAATGGACTTTGATGAGGTAGATAAACAGTTAGTGAATGCAAAACGCCTTTTCAAAGATCTCAATGATATCAAGTCTCTCAATACTTTTTTGGATGATGAGGAGACCTTGCTTTCAGAATATTCAAAGAGTTATCGGGAGTTCTGGGATCTGTTCCGGGAGAGCTATTTCAGATTGACAGAAGTATTGAATGGAAACAATAAGGCTTATGCCGGTATGATCTATCGTGATGTGGCTGAGCAGATCGACAGGAAGGATCTAAGCAAGTATTCTAAGATATATTTTGTTGGTTTCTCAGGCCTATCAAAGGCCGAACAGAAGATTATTGCGTATCTTCTCGATGCTGATAAAGCTGAATTTCTGATAGATGCTGATACGTATTATCTGAATGACGCGAGGCAAGAAGCAGGAAATTTCTTTCGGGAATATAAAAAATCATGGAGGATCAAGGTTTTCAAATGGGAGCAGACATATATCGGCGAGGCTACAAAAAATATTGACGTAATAGGTGTAGCCAGGAATATAGGCCAGGCTAAACTCACGGGTGATATTTTGCAAAATCACTTGAAAGTATCATCTGCCGATCTGAAGGATACAGTTGTAGTTTTGCTTGACGAGAAATTATTACAACCTGTAATGAATGCACTGCCTGATTCAGTTGATATGGTCAATATCACGATGGGTCTGCCTTTGTCATATATGCAGCTGGCGGATTTTATGAGGCATATCAGCGACATGCAGAATAATGCTGCTGTATCTTCGTCAGGCAAGAAACGTTTCTATCACCGCGATGTTATTGCACTATTGCAGCATACTTATTTCAGATTGCTGTCGCATGGCACAGAGAGCATACCTGAGGCAGTCCGCTATATACGCGCTAATAATAAAATCACCGTTACTAAAGATGAACTGTTTGACTGGTTCAAAGATGATGCAGAACTAATAGATATTCTCTTTCACAAATCCGGTACTGCGGGGGAATACATGAAGCACCTGATCAGGATCATTGATGTGCTGGGCCTTCGGCTGATGGCTATACTCGATGGTGGAGCTACTGAGATTGAGACAGATATTGAGGTATTGTATTGGCTGAAGAAAGTTGTCACAAACCTGCAGGAATCCTTATCAATATTTGAGCCAGTATGGGATATTAAATCTATCCAGAAGCTTATCGATAATGAGCTGCGTAATACACGTCTACCTTTCGAAAGTGACAAAGCAGAAGGCCTGCAGGTCATGGGTATTATGGAGACCCGTTGTCTGGATTTCAAGAATGTTATTATTCTCTCGATGAATGAAGGCATTTTCCCTTCGGGAAAGAACCTCGCGACTTTCTTTCCTTACGATCTTCGCAAAGGCGGGACAATGACCACTCACCGCGAGCGTGACGCCGTTGCAGCTTATCTTTTCTACCGTTTGATACAGAGGGCAGAGAATGTTTATCTCGTTTACAATACAGAGAGCGACCTGCTGGGTGGTGGCGAAAAGAGCCGTTTCATTCTTCAGATACAGCATGAACTCACACGTTTCCCCAAGATCAAAATTCAAGAAAGGAACTTTGTACTCGGTGCAGAGGTGACACAGTTGGAACATCCAATAAACATCGAAAAGAATGACGGTGTACAGGCTTTGCTGAAGACATATCTGTCTGAAAAAGGCCTCTCGCCTACAGCCTTGAATAGTTATATCAATTGTACGTTGCAATTCTATTTCAAAAATATCCTTGGCCTTCGTGAGCAGGATGATATAGAGGAGTCACTGGAGGCTAGTACTATTGGTTCGGCGGTGCACTATGCTTTGGAAAATATTTTCAAGGATGTATTGAATAAGCCACTACAGGTATC
>PLSN01000225.1 GCA_003165135.1 Bacteroidota bacterium | reverse complement strand
AAAACAAGTACTTTTACCCTCATGCAGTTTTTGTTTCCGGCTTTTTTGTTTGGTCTAGCGGCGATAGCCATACCTATCATTATACACCTGTTCAACTTCAGGCGCTTCAAGACCGTCTATTTCAGCAATGTTTCTTTTCTCAAAGAGATAAAAGAAGAGACGGCATCCAGGTCACGTGTCAAGCACCTGCTGGTGCTCGCAGCTAGGATACTGGCCATTGCATTTCTGCTGCTTGCATTTGCGCAGCCTTTTATCCCCAAAAAGAATACAAACATATCTGCCGGCAAAAAGTATGTGAGCGTCTATATAGATAACTCTTTCCCGATGGGAGCTATGAGCGGCGGAGTGCGGCTACTGGACAAAGCCAAACAGGCAGGTAAGGAAATAGTGCAGAACTATGCAGCAAATGACCAGTTTCAACTGCTGACAAATGACCTGCAGGGCAAACAGCAGCGTCTTCTTGGGAAAGAGGAATTTCTCTCCATGCTGGACGAAGTGGATATATCTCCAGCTGCGCGTAACCTGAATGAAATAACACGCAGACAAGCGGATGTACTAAGCATAGATAATTCAAGGAATAAAGTCGCGTATATTCTCTCCGATTTCCAGAAAAACATGGGGGAGTTCACTCCTGATAGCAGTGTGAGGTATAACCTGATCCCGCTCGCCGCAGATGCACAGCAGAATGTATTTATTGATACGGCATGGTTCACTGAGCCGGTGCAGCTCCTTAATCAAAGTGTGCGGCTGATAGTCCGTATCAAAAACAGCGGCGAGAAAGCAGTGGAAGGCAACCGTCTTTCACTCAAACTGAACGGTCAGACCAAGGGGATTGCGGATTTCTCCGTAGGTGCAGGTTCGTACACCTATGATACGATCGGCTTTGTGATAAATCAGGCGGGCTGGAATAAAGCTGAACTGGGTATCCAGGACTTTCCGATCACTTATGATGATACTTATTTCTTTGCCTTTCGGGTTGCGGACAAGATCAAAGTGCTTGCCATCGATGATGCTAAGAGCAATGTTTATCTGAATGCTGTCTTTAAGGACCAGCCTGAGTTTGAATATAAGGCAATAGCAGCGGGCAGTCTGGACTATAGCCAGATCAAGGGCAATCAGTTTGTAGTGCTTTGCAATCTGAATAATATATCATCTGGCCTGTCTGCGGCCATCAATAGTTTCCTGACAAACGGCGGCACGGTTTGTCTTTTCCCGGGATATAAATGTGATCTGGAGTCCTACAATATGTTTTTGACCTCATTGGGTTTAAATACTTTATCAGAGTTGAGGGAAGAAGAGCAGGAAGTAGCCAAGATCGATCTGCAGCAGGGACTTTTCAAAGATGTATTTGAGAAAGTACCTGAGAATATGGGACTGCCTAAAGTGAAAAAATACTATCATATCAATGGCAAAATAGAAAGTGGCGAGCCTGCAGTGCTGACCCTGAAGAATGGAAGTGAGTTTCTATCCAAGGCAAGCTATAAATCAGGAACGATATATGTTTGCGCATCGCCACTTGATAAAGCATACTCTGACCTGCCTGTTCATGCGATCTTCGCGCCGATGCTATTCAAAATGGCCATCATGGGCAGCCGTGCAGAGAACCTTGCATATGTAATCGGTGATAAAAAGGGAATAGAGATAGCCAGTAAGGGCGGAGGCGCTGACAAAGTATATAAAGTAAAAGGCGACCAAGTGGAATTCATACCCGAGCAGTTCGCCCTAGGTAGTAAAGTGATACTTGGACTCAAGGACCAGATCAAGAAATCTGGCTTCTATATGGTATCACTGGAAAACTCAGATTCATCGGACGTGATAGCGCTCAACTATGACAGAGGGGAATCGAACCTTACTTTTTATAAGGTCGATGAGCTAAAAAGCAAGTACAATGGACCTAATATGACCGTAGTAAACAGCATCGGCCTCGAAGTCGCGCAGGTTATCAAAGAAATGGATAGGGGAGTATCGCTTTGGAAAACCTGTCTGATATTGGCACTGATAGCACTGGCGCTGGAATCATTGCTGCTGAGGTTTTGGAAGAGCTAAAGATATTGGTCAGGCGACCAACACCGGCTTGGGTGCTGATCGTTTTAAATAAATGAGCATGGGAAGCAAGTATCTAAAGATAAGTGTCAGGATGGCTATTGTGCTAGGTGTTTTTTTACCAGTGTTAGAAACTATCAGAAGGATACATCAGATATTGGTCCCGCAATATTTTTTTCGTTGGTTTGATGATTATACATTAGGGGCTATCCTTTTGATCGCTGCCTATATGGTCAAGCAAAATAAGCGAAATGCTACTGCATATTTGATAGCTGCCTGGGGCATAGCAGCAGGCGCATTGGGCGTGAGTTTATTTGTACAAATGGATGGATATGCTCATGGTCTTGCTGATGATGGGGTGTTTTCATCGGGGCTTGTTACCATTGCCAAAGCATCTATTCTGCTATATATACTAATAGGTTTACATTATTGTATTAAGGCAGGTAAGGATTCGGTGAGAATGCGGACTAAGGACGGGGGACGAGGGGCATAGTATATTGCTGGCCTATGAGTGATGAATCAGAGCTGTTTATCACAATACCATTTTCTATCTCGAGCATCATATTTTCAGAAGTGATCTTGGTATGCGGGTTT
>PLSN01000133.1 GCA_003165135.1 Bacteroidota bacterium | reverse complement strand
TCTTTTATACTGCATGGATGTACCCCCATCATTGGGTATATGGTTGGTTTGGGGTCAATACCACCTCTGGTTTGGCAAAGTTTCAGCACCCTGTCGTGCGTCTCTGAATCTATGGCTGGCAGAAAGATCTTCTCTATGCCATTTCTGTATGCCCGGTCCAGCATAGCATTGATGTCATTATCAAAATCCGGCAAGTAAATATGTGTATGGGTATCTATCAGGGACATGGGCCAAAGGTAAAAGGAAATCAGTGAATCGGTGAATCCGGAAAACAGGTTTAAAGGAATTACTACCGATTATTCAGGCAAAACATCAAACCTATATCCGAGTTGATGGTAATGCTCCAAAACCCGAGGCAGGGCGTAAAGCACTTTTTCTTTTGCCTTGAGGCTATCATGAAATACTATGATCGAGCCTGGTGCTGCGTTATTCAGCACATTATCGAGTACCTGCTCTTTTGAGACCTTCAGGTCAAAGTCAAAGGTCAGCACATCCCACATCACTACCTTGTAGGACTTTTTTAGGTGGTTATATTGAGAGGGGCTGATCTTGCCATAGGGTGGCCTGAAGAAAACCGTTTCCTCCAATTCTATTTCTATACCATCAGTTGATACGGGTACCTTGGACATTACTGAACCCATTGTAGCAGCACATTTTTCGACATTTTCAATATAGACATCATTTGCCGTATACCATCCATTCAGGTGGTCCTGTGTATGATTGCCAATGGTGTGGCCTTCTTCCGCTATTCTGTGATATATCTCCGTATTAGCCTCTATATTTTTCCCGATACAAAAAAAAGTCGCCTTTNNCCTTTGCCTCATACTTTTTTAATTCATCCAAAACTATCGGGGTCACCTCTTCTATCGGACCATCATCAAAGGTCAGGTAGAGTATCTTTTCGCGTGTCCTAACCTTCCATAGCGCTGCGGGAAATAACCGGCGGGCTGCTTTGGGAGTTTTCACTATAGATAGGGTATCAAGCATCTGTATGTTTATTGCTAAAACTTATTTCCACATCATTGACAAAAAAACATTTCGAGGGTTTAATGCCCTGCGAATTTATTTATTTTCCTCAGGACTGCCATTTTATTGAAAATACATATAATAAAAAAAGTGGCCCATCGGATATTTTTGATCTTATTACACATTTCGGGAGCCCAGTCACACATTAGTTTGTGCAGGGCTGTTGTTTTTTCTATTTTCGCCACTATGAGTGAGAGAAGAGTAAGAGTACGTTTCGCCCCGTCGCCTACGGGTGGCCTGCATATAGGCGGGGTGCGTACAGCATTGTTTAATTACCTGCTGGCAAAAAAACACGGTGGTGATTTTATACTCCGTATTGAAGATACTGACCAGAACCGATTCGTAGAAGGTGCTGAAAACTATATCATAGAAACACTGAAATGGTGCGGTATAGAGCCGAATGAAGGCATAGGCTTCGGCGATGGGCCTCACGCGCCATACCGCCAGAGTGAGCGTAAACCCATGTATAGGGAATATGCAGAAAAACTGGTCAATTCAGGTCATGCTTACTACGCATTTGACACGGAGGAGGAACTGGAGAAGTGGCGCGAAGACATGAAAGCACAAGGTGTGCCGTCACCTCAGGTCAATGCTGTCACAAGGCAATACCTCAAAAATTCCGCATCATTATCCGCTGACGAAGTGAAAATACGACTGGATCGAGGAGACAAATATGTGATACGTTTTAAAATGCCGCGCAATGAGGATGTCAAGTTTCATGACCTGATACGGGGTTGGGTCACATTCAATACCGCCCAACTGGATGACAAGGTCCTGCTCAAACACGACGGTATGCCTACTTATCACCTCGCACACGTAGTAGATGATACGCTCATGGACATATCTCATGCCATTCGCGGCGAAGAATGGCTACCCTCGGCACCACTGCATGTATTGTGCTTCCGCGCTCTGGGCTGGGAGGGCTCCATGCCCCAATATGCCCACCTGCCGCTGATACTCAAACCTGATGGCAATGGCAAACTGAGCAAAAGAGATGGCGACAGGCTTGGATTTCCTTCATTCCCTCTCACCTACACCTCATTCAATAAAGAAACCAATCAGGAGGAAGTAGCTACAGGCTACCGTGAGCATGGGTTTTTCCCTGATGCATTCATCAATTTTCTCGCACTCATCGGCTGGAATCCCGGTGGTGATAAAGAGATCATGAGCAAAGAAGAGATGATAGAATTATTTTCTCTGGAGAAAGTACACAAAGGCGGTGCTAAATTTGACTATGAGAAAGCTAAATGGTTCAATCAGCAATACCTGAAGTCAAAATCCAATCATGAACTGGCCGAAGCTATCAAGCCACTCATTATAGAAGCGGGATTCACACTCAGTGACGCCAAACTGGAAGAATATTGCGCACTCGTCAAGGAACGCGCTACATTCCTCAATGACCTTGTCACCATAGGCAATTTCCTATATAAAGAGATCCTATCATACGACATCGAGACTATAAAAAAGAAATGGAAACCTGAGATCAAAGTCAAGTGGGATGAATATATCGCAGGAAAGGACCTGCCGAATATCGCACCCGATGTTTTCATGAATGAATTTATTACCTTCACAGGATTGAAAACGGGTGAAGTGATGCCGGTGCTGAGAGTTGCCCTTGCGGGAGTTTTGCAGGGACCACCGGTGGTGGAAATGGCGAAATTCCTCGGTACAGAGGGTACAGCCGGGCGCCTGAAAAATTCTTTTGAATATTTTGAAACAGTACATTAATTTTATAGAAGAATAAACAGAATATTTTTCGAAAAAAATAGGAGGATTTAAAACACTCTTATTTATTTGCCGTAAAGATTCTATACTTTGTTTAACACCTTAAACTAAAATCCCATGCCACGCAAAAAACGCGATGAAGAAGAAGAGGAAATGGAATTGAACCCAAAGAAGAAAAAGGCCGTCGATGATGACGATGACGATGATGATGTAGAGGAGTTGGATGATGATTTGGATTCTAAAGAATTCGATGATACAGATGTGGAACCGTCGGAAGACGATATCAAAGATCTGGACCTCGAAGAATTTGAAGACATGATCGACAATAAGTCTAAAGGCCGCAAGAGCAGCAAGAAAGATGACGACGACGATTTCGATGATGACTTTCAGGAAGAAGAAGATTTTGACGACTTCGGTGAGAATGCCGGATTCGATGATGATTTTTAGACCTCACCCCGACCCTCTCCCAAGGAGAGGGAGGAATACACAGGAAAGCCGATAGTGTTTCCTATTAAATATACATGATGTCGCGTCCCATTAGAATATTGGTTGCTAAAGTTGGTCTCGATGGTCACGACCGCGGTGCCAAGGTCATAGCCTCTGCGCTGCGTGATGCAGGTATGGAAGTGATATACACCGGTCTGCGCCAGACGCCCGAGATGGTGGTCAATGCAGCCCTGCAGGAAGATGTAGACGCTATAGGTATCAGTATACTATCCGGTGCCCACAATACGGTATTCCCAAAGGTGCTCAAATTGATGCATGACAAAAAGATGGATGATGTGCTCCTCACCGGCGGTGGCATCATTCCCGATGAAGATATGCAAAGCCTCAAGACATCAGGCTGCGGAGAATTATTCCCTCCCGGCACTCCCACTGCTACCATAGCCGACTATATCAAAGGCTGGGTCAAAGAGCACAGAACTTTTTAAAAGTTAACCCTCCTAAATCCTCCCTAAAGGGCGGTTTGCATATTTCCCGCATTTCTGAGGATTGTGGGCGTGTGTGTCAGCCGAACGGTAATCTCTTGTTCTTCAATGACTATCGCCTCCGTAATCTTCTCCACGATGGTCCGCCGCTCCTCAAGCGTCATGATCGGCCATTTGGCATACAGCATCTTGGCATCGTTAAGTACAGTTTCGGAAGATTCGTTCTGCACCCGGAGAAATGCGATCTCCGCCTCCAATTCCGGCATCCGCTCGCTTAATTGGCTCAAGCGAAGCTCAAGCGGCCCGTGATGCTCCTTGAAGCTGTCGCGCGACAGCTCGTTGTTCATCCGCATGGTGACAAGTTCGGTCGCCTGCTTCCTCACCCTTTCAGATTCCTCGCTGATATTCTCGAGCAGCTTTTCTTTTTCGGAGATGACAGATTCGGATTTTTCAAGGTAGGTGCTTGGGTCAACCTCCGTAAGCAAAAATCCCTTGAGCTGCTCGAAGTAAATTTCATCGATGTCGGAGACGGCGATTGATCTTTTGCACAAGCGGCACTCGTATTTGTTGCTACGGTGGTACACGTACATTTTCTTGCTGCATGAGCAGTGAACGTAACCCGACAGCAGGTGCACCGCCTTTCGTCCCGGCCTGCTCCGCTTCTTTTCCTGCGCGTCTAGGATGCGGTTGCACTCGTCCCAGAGTTCGGGGGAGACGACGGCGAGGCATTCGGTAAAGACCCACTCGGATTCCGGCTTGAGCTCCTTCTTCCCCTTGCCGCGCTTGTTCGAGGTGTAGTTGGCGAGATGGGTTCCCTTTGCGGTGGGGTTTCTAAGCATGAACTTGATGCCCGTGTCGTTGAAGAGACCTCCCTTGCGTGTCCGGTGTCCCATCTCATTAAGAAGTCTTGCAACTGTTCTTTTGCGCTTGTGAGTTAAGAACAGTTCGTAGACGAGCTTTCTGATGGGAGCTTCCTTCTCATCTATTTCAAGCCGCTTGTCGACCCACCTGTAGCCGAAGGTCGCCTCCCCGCCGATCTGCTTCCCGAGCCTGGCTCGGATGGGCACGGATGCTGAGATGCGTCCCGATATCTCCTCCCGCTCGAACTGCGCCATAGCGGCAAGGATGGTGTAGAAGAGGCGGCCTGCGGGGGTCGAGGTGTCGATGGATTCGCCGATGGAAACCAGGTCTGCACCGTGCTCGCGGAAGTACTCGGCAAACTCCAGAAGCTCCTTGACGTTCCTGGCAAGGCGGGCGAGCTTGGAGAAAATCAGGCCGGCGATCTTGCCGTCGCGCACGTCCTTCATCATGCGCTTCGCCTCGGGATGCTGCATGACGGACTTGCCGGAGACGGCTTCGAGGTGGTAGGTTTCGGCTACGTGCCACTCCTTGGCCTCCGCGTAGAGCTGTGCGCGTTTCTCGTGGTGTTCGGGGGAATCCCCCTTGGCCTGGTCTTCGGTGGAAACCCGAATCCAGATGCCNNCTGTTCCATTGTCGTTCTGTTTTGTCGTTATGAAATTAGGAAATTTGCGAATGTGTTCAAGGAAAGCTTACCAGAATGTCCGGCAGAAAAAACAACATGAAACTTGTTGAAAGTGACAAATTGACTACCCCTTCCCAGCAAAAGCTAACTTTACGGAAAACCTAACGAGTTACGTCAGCCGACACTCATTCGCCACCGGGGCAAAGAATCTCAGCATACCGATGATTGCCACGATCTCGGATATGCTCTGGCATAGCGATACTAGAACGACAGAGGTGTATTTGGATAGTTTGCCAAGTGATATAATGGGCGATGCTCACGAAAAGATCATTAGATAGTTCCTCAACCGCAGTGATGCGGTTTTTTTATAGATACAATATTGGTAATTTAGTATTGGCTAATCTCCTCAAGCAAAAGGCAGAAAAATTATATTGTTTCTGATTTCCCTGTTCTCTCCTACAGGAAATATCAGAACAAAAGCATTATAAGAGTTATTGAAAAACTGGAATTCAAAAGGAATTGGTCCATTAGCGGTTCTCAATTCCACATGACCTGTTAGTACCCCCCTTTTTTTATGATAATATAATTGAACAAATGGCCACTTGTACCCTAAGGTTTCATTCCATTCAATTATTCCAAATTCATATTCAAACTTAACTGAGGTTAAGAAATTGCGCACTCTACATTTGGGAAGCTCACCATTAGGAGTAATGTTTTCCAAAATCAATAAAGCACATCGTTTATCTGAGCGTTCTACATATCGCCTAAGAGTGGCGTGAAGCGAGGCGCCAAAGTGTTTCGCAGTTGATAATGAAGCATTTATTCCCAATTCGTACTTTCCCATTTCCGAATCAAAGCGATCATGCTGAAATAGGGTCACAGACGCAAAATAATTAGCCTCTTCCTCAAATTCCTCATGGACATCGGCATCTAATGTCTGATCATCATCCAGACAACACAATATCTCGTGCTGCCAGTATAGAACATCGTGACCAACTTCATGAAGCTTCACAAAGCTTTTTCTGCTTTCAGACATAGAATGATCCAAGTAAATTATTTTCTCGGGTCGATGTAACATGCCTCGAATTGATCCCATGATATTTGTGAAATTATTCTTGG
>PLSN01000220.1 GCA_003165135.1 Bacteroidota bacterium | reverse complement strand
GATGGCATTACAAGTATTCCAAACCGTCCATTGAAGTGTGTTAAGGTACTCACTCAATCCACTAACGGGAGTGATGATTGTTGTATCATTACCAAAGAGCTGAGACGATGAGTCAGCAGCAAAATTTGCCGAGCCTGTCACTACTGACCATGCCCAGTGTGCATCAGCAGGTAGCTGCGAGGTCAGTACATATGATGTAGGACAGATAGAAGTATCCTTGCCTGCGCTGACAGAGGTGAGTGTATCATCGCGGAAGACCTTGACCTCGGAGAAATAAGCCGGTGCGCATGCGCCATTGACGATCTGCCACCTGAATATATTATTGCCGGGAGACAGGCCGTTGACCGTTGTATTAGCATCATTCGGCTGGGCTACTACCGCAGAGCCGAGGCTGATGACCGTCCATGTGCCAATACCTACTGAAGGGCTGTCAGCACTGAGTGTAGCCTGAGGGCCGCAGACACTGAGATTAGCACCTGCATAGGCGGGTGATGGATTAGTATCGCGGGTGATGACCACCAGAGCATGCGAATAAGTACCAGTCGGACAGGAAATATTGCCGGCAGAGACACCGTAGTTAAAAACATTCGGGCCTACTCCGAGTGCTGTCACTGCTGTGACGGGACTGTCGATATTAGTGATACTGGCAGCACCTGAAACGAATGTCCATAAAACACTACCGCCAGCTGGCGCAGGAATGCCCTGCAAGGTAGAGTTGGTATCACAAACTGAGAAACTATTACCTGGATTAGCTAGTCGGGCAATATTGAGAATAGTGAGCCTGCGATAAATGGTTAGTTGCGGGAGTTGCAGGTTAGTGATCGCACAACCATATGCGCCAGCCTGCGCACTGTCCATACAGGTGATGCTATAGACATTGGACGGGCCGGAAACCAATAATGCCGTGTTTAGGTACCAGGCATAGTTGTCGTCGACCACGGGATTATAGTCGACAAGTGCCCTGAGGACAAAGGTCGACTGCTCCACCAGGGTAGTATCCAGATATACATCAGCGCTATCCTGCGGGGCATATACAAATGTCGTAGCTACCAGCTTATTAGGGATAAGGGTATTAAAGGTCAGCTCATTATTCTGCAGGCTGAGTGTGTCCAGATGGAGGCCATTGAGTGCAGGAAATGATGTAAGTGTATTGCTACTGAGATTTACATTTATCAGCGAGTCCAGATTGACCAGTGAGTCAGTCACGTTGCCAGTCAGACCGTTTGATGGCAGATTAATCTGAGATACCCGGCCATTTGACACTTTGATGCCATACCAGGTCGAGACATTGCCGGTGAGCCAGTTGGTATGATTGGTCCAGGAGAGACCTGAAGTACTATTGAACAGGCCGACCAGTGCCAATGAGTCGCGAGACGAGACCTGCGCGAAGGACTGTGAACCATATACCAATATTCCTATGAAGAATATGAGCTTATAAAAAGGGTTGTAGATTTTATTCATTCCATCACTAAATTTATCAGGGCGTGACAAACGTACATGTTTTATTTCGAAAATATAATTTTTTTTCCTGCTATCTATATCATACCTGATGTGCATTTTGTCATCATAAGACCCTAAATAATTTATGGTTAAAAACTCCCGTGATCGGCTCTATACTTAGCAATTAGCTTACTGATGATGACTGAATATTATTATAATGGTAGTCCCTCAGGACAAATATCAGAAATAAATAATAGGTATTTTTTGAGTAGTGCCCATCGGAAATGATTTAAACTAACGCCTACTAGCATATCTCTGGCAAATACCTCGCTGGTAATAGACCTAATATTTCCGCAGGCTTTGTATATTTAAGTTCGTAGAGTGTATAAAACCAAATCAAATCTGAATAAATTAAAATAGCACACTATGGCAAAGAGTGTAATGAATCCANNAATTTTATTTTAGTAAAGCTCAAAAATGGCTGGAAGAATATGAGAAACTGAGAATGATCATTCTGGACTGCCAGTTGATAGAAGAATTGAAATGGGGTTGTCCCTGTTATACTTTACCTGCATCGACGGGCAGGCAGAAAAGTAATATAGTATTGATTCATGGCTTCAAAGAATACTGCGCGCTTTTGTTTTTCAAAGGTGCCCTACTGAGTGATGCCAATGGTATCCTGATCCAGCAAACCGAGAATGTGCAGTCGGCACGACAGATACGGTTCACCAATGTCCGTGAAATAGAGAAATTGGAGCCCATCCTGAAAGCATATATCTATGAAGCCATAGAAGTGGAAAAAGCTGGTCTCAAAGTGACCCTAAAAAAGACTTCGGAGTATAAGGTCTCTGAAGAATTTCAAAAGAAATTAAAAGAAGATCAAGCTCTGAAAACTGCTTTTAAAGCTTTGACACCGGGCCGGCAAAGGGCCTACCTGTTTTATTTTTCTCAGGCCAAACAATCTAAAACCCGCGAGTCCAGGATCGAGAAATATATCCCACATATCCTCAAAGGAAAGGGATTAGAGGATTAGTTGGTCTCTCGCCACTGGAGTTCAGGCAATCTTTTAATTGACAGCTTTACTCAAATTTTTACCACCTTCCCTTCGACCACTCTACCATTGCCAACAGTGATTTGATAAATATAAATCCCAGCCGGCAGATCACTGATGTCAATATTCAGAGGGCTAACACCGGTGCCATCATAGTCCAGCACTCTTTGCCCGAGCATATTTATCAGGCTTATTTTACTGACTTGCATTTGATCACCGGTTATGGTTAGCTGATCAGTTGCCGGATTGGGAAAGACCTTCAAGTCGTTGCCACTAATATTAGCTACGCCCGTTGTTGTTGGGGTTCCTATGACCACATCGAGTCCGGAGGGAACTGTAACGCTATCATCATAATTATCTTTTATGATCAGCTCCATGTTATAGTGCCCGGTAGCAAGGCCTGTAGTATTCCAGTTGACAAGAGTATTTGTGTTTACTGCTGTGGTATGAACTGAGTCTGTGATAGTCCAGGTGGTATCGCCCTGTAGCTGATAGACCACATAGTAACTGGCAAAGCTCATCAGATCGCTCGTCGGTCCTCGCAGAATATAGGCCGAGCCGGTCAATGGAACGGTGTAACCGGAGTCGGCGGTTTGCGGGGGTAGCGTGCCTACCCAGATATCTGAGCCATCGTATGCAATGGGTGGCGATATCGTAGGGGTCTGGATCAGAAATAAAAGGCCACTGTCTATGGCGTAGCCGGTGGCGGCAGCGATCGCCCCAAAGCCTATCAGCACTGTACCTCCCTGCTCCGCACGCACAGCGCAACTGAAGGAACAACCCGAGGCACTCTGAAACCCAAAACCACTGGCCCAGAAATAGCCGCCGGTACCATCGCAGAACATAGACGAGCAACTGGTGTGTCCATGCCCGCTAGTACCTATTTCGCCGAGTATGCAGCTCGTGATGTCAACATAAGTAGTATCGGTAGGATAAACAGCCCAGGTCTCGACCGAGCAATCGCTGAGCTGAAAGGTACGGTCGGAGAAAAACGTCGGCGAAGTGACGTAAGTAGAATTATCTACCAAGCCCTGCGCAGTGCCGGTCTCTGTGCCCCGGTAAATAACCGCGACCGACCTGATCGTGGAGTTGCTGATGTTTACATTGGTTAAGTTTTCAGGCATCAGCGCCCAATGGACCTGTGCAATGTTATCAAGCTCGATGGTGTACTGCAAACCACTCACACCGGTCGAGTCGGGGCCGATGGCATAGTGCGACAGCTGATAGCCATCGGGGAAGGTCCATGTCAGTCCTGCGCCGCGCTGGATATGGTGCCATACGATGACAGTATCAACATTGCGGAGGCTAAGAAGGGTCGTATCAGTAACCACTATTTCACCCAGCAGGTTAGCGGTATCGACTATGAAACTCGAATGGCCATTCAAACCGATAGTGGAGGCACTGGAGGTAAAATACACATTTTGCAGGTTGACGGTTGAGGAATCGGCAAAACTCCAGGGAGTCGCCATGTTATTAAAATCCAGGGTGCAGTGGCGCATTTGCAAGAGGCCGTGGCCATCGCCCTCGAGGCCCCACTCATAGAAATACTGCTGCGGAAAAAGAAAGCTTGAATTTNNAGCCACTGATGGTGGCAGTGGCATTGTTGAAGATCAGTACTCCGTCGTTCACTACTGCCACCGGGCCATTGTTTTGCCAGGTGCCGGTCACGACCAAAGTATCATGCGCTGTATTGCCTACATATAAAATACCACCGGTCCTCAGTGTGTCCAGCTGGAGCCCTGCGGAAGCTGACTGCTGCAATAAATGATAAATGCCGGAATGCTTGGCAGTGTTTGCTTCATCATGTGTCCTGGTAAAAGGCGCGGCGATATTTTTTTCAGCCCATGCTTTCTGCAAGGCCTCATTCAGCTGCTGCTGTGGAAAGGGATGTCCGTTGATCAGGTTTTGCGACTGAACGAAAACCGGTAGCAATAAAAGCAGCAGAAGTGATCTCATATCGAATGATTTTAGCGTATCAATAATGATTGAAATTTGCCAACATACTTTTTTAAAGTTAAGGATTTTTTGCGGGTTTGTCTTCTGTCTGCAAACAAGGCTTAGGTGGTATGGCTAAACCAAGAACGGCTAAGATATATCACACGAAGAACACTAAGAACACTAAGAATATTTCTC
>PLSN01000260.1 GCA_003165135.1 Bacteroidota bacterium | reverse complement strand
TGGTACACCATCAGAGCGAGGAGTATAACCTCACGGTAGCACTCCGCCAGGCATGGGTGCAGGGCGCATTCAGCTGGGTGTTTTATCTGCCATTGGCATTTATAGGTTTTGAACCGCTAATGTTTGCGACCATAGCATCCCTTCAGACGCTATATCAGTTTTGGATACATACCAAGGTGATCAATAAAATGCCTGTCTGGTTTGAATATGTTTTTAATACTCCTTCTCACCATCGCGTTCATCATGGCGTCAATCCTAAATACATAGACAAAAACCACGCAGGCACGTTGATCATCTGGGACAAAATGTTCGGTACCTTCCAACCCGAAGAAGAAGAAGTGGTATATGGCATCACTACGCAAGCCAAAAGCTGGAACCCGCTATGGGTGAATTTCGAATACTGGATAGATCTTTTCAAAGATGTGGCTAAAGTACACAAACCCGCGGATGCAGTCAGGATGCTGACCCGCGCTCCCGGTTGGAAGCCCGCAGAGATGGGCGGTATGCTGGCATATAAAGAAGTCACTGCGGCTGAATTTCAAAAATATGACACTGTCGTTTCACCGAGGTTGAACAATTATATCTTCTTTCAGTTTGTAATATTGCTGCTGGGTACTTCAGCATTTCTATTCGGAATGAAAAAACTCGACCCAACACAGATAGCAGTAGTGAGCATCCTTGTGATCTATTCTGTAGTAAACATCGGAGGGCTTTTTGAGAAAAGAAAATGGGTCATGATAGCAGAGATACTGCGGGTCATCCTACTCACTGCCGTCATCGGAATGATTATTATGAAACTTTATCCCCTCGCTTATGCCATATCCGGTGGGGGTGTATATTTGCTCCTGTCATTCGTTTGGTTTGGAACCATTTTTAAAGAATTAAATCAAAATAAATAGCCATGATCTTTAAGTCAATGCCTCCCGAGATGGATCCTGTGATATATGCGATACCGTTTTTCCTGCTCGCTATCAGTATAGAGCTATATGTCAACTGGAAAGAACAGCGCCATCTTTACGATGACCCAAAAGAAGCTTTTGCCTCTATTGGCATGGGTCTCGGCTCACTGGTGGTCAATGTGCTCATGAAGGGCCTGGCATACGGAGTATATACCATCCTTTTTCAGTTTGCCCTGATCAAATCGCTCGCACCATCATCGTATGCAGAGTTTATGACACTGCACTGGCACATCACTCACTGGTGGGTATGGGTACTGCTGCTGCTGGCAGACGATTTCAGTTTCTACTGGCACCATCGCCTTAGCCATGAGATACGCGTGCTCTGGGCCGCTCATGTCAATCATCACTCTTCGCAGACATACAACCTCGCCACAGCGCTACGTCAGAGCTGGGTAGAGCAGCTATACAAGTATTTCTTCTGGCTCTGGATGCCACTGGTGGGGTTTCACCCGCTTATGATGCTTATGATGATGTCCATCAGTCTCATATACCAATACTGGACACATACTGAGGTCATCAGAAAATTCCCCCGCTGGTATGAGTTTCTCTTTAATACGCCATCTCATCACCGAGTACATCATGCTACCAACGTTCGCTACCTCGACAGAAACCATGCCGGCATACTCATCATATGGGACCGTATGCTGGGTACATTCGCGGAGGAGCGGGAGACAGAGAAACCTATATATGGCATCACAAAGAATATTCACACCTACAATCTGGTGAAGATTGCATTTCATGAATATGGTGACCTGATGCACGATGTCGGCAGCGCCCCGACCTTTATCCTCAAGCTGAAATACCTGTTCATGCCGCCGGGCTGGAGCCATAACGGCCCTGACCTGCGTGCGAAAACGCTTCGTAAGCAATTAGCAGAGAAGGAAGGAATTTCATAGACTTTCCAAGTCTATGATGTGCAAGCTTGTTTTTAATACTTAAACTCAGATATTAAGATGATAAGACTTGGAAAGTCACCCGGTGCTCTGATATTAGGCTGTTTGATTTCGTAAAGCTATATTCGCACCGCAATATAATAGCATGAAAAAGCACTTCTCACTTATCCTTATCGCTCTGTCCGGCATTGTCTTATTTAGCTGCAAATACACCTACAAGGACGAGATCGTAAACGCAAAAAATGAATTTACCATGACGGTGCCGGACTATCTCTCGCCGGCAGATAATCTCAAGCCCGGTGCAGACTTTCAGTATAGCAACCGCTATAGAAATATGTATATAGTGGTTTTTTCAGATAAAAAGGATAAGGACTTTCAGACATACTATAATGAACAATTAGCCGTCGTCAAAAAAGCGCTCGACAAACCGATGATGAATGACTCCCTGCCTGTACAGATAGCCGGCGCCAAAGGCATTCACACCGAGATCGCCGGCCGTATGCAGGGTGAGATGATATACTATAGCATTCAGACCCTGGAGACCAAAGATAAATTCTACCAGGAATGTATCTGGACACGTGGTGAAGACCGAAAACTGAAATATGGCAAAGACATCCAACATATACTCTCCTCTTTTAAATTGATCACTCCCTGATCGATAGAATTGTCATAATAGTGTCATAAAACAAGTCTGGCACTAAATCCTGACGCTGGTCATAGCTAAAATTCCTGTGCATGCTTTATGTTTGCTGCAGCAATTTCACAATCACAAAAATTTATATTTAAATGAAAAAAGTATTTACAATTATTGCAGCTATATCACTCACTGTATCTGCTTTCGCGCAGCAGATCCCGAACGGTGGCTTTGAAACTTGGACGAGCCCTAATGCCCCTGATGATTGGGGTACGTTCGGAAACCTGACAGGTGCCGGTGCCGGGGGCCTTTCAGCTCCTTGGTTTGCCATCA
>PLSN01000160.1 GCA_003165135.1 Bacteroidota bacterium | reverse complement strand
GGTCTGCATTTTCCTATTTATTTTTTCAACCCTATAATCATAAAAATCCCATAAATCCAGGTCTGCATTTTCCTATTTATTTTTTCAACCCTATAATCATAAAAATCCCATAAATCCAGGTCTGCATTTTCTCCATTACACATATTTTTAATCCATATTTACGCATATTGTGCGATTTTTTGTCATTTCCCTTTCTGATTAAATTCAATAGCATTATACATGAATATTTTTATCATTATTTTTATTAAAATATATAACCGAATTTTAACAACCTCTCGTAAGTTCCTGGCGGAGGAACAATTTTTTTGAGCAAAGACATTTGCATCTTGGTACGTTGGGGTTTATCATACCAGTTGTAATGGTAGCATAGTGTAACCTTTGCCAATCGCGCCGGCAGTTCGTTTTTGAGTGCGGATTCCAGAAGATTGGCCTCCAGGTGACTCTCGATCACGAGCATCTGTTCCATTATATCATCGTTATCTGCGAAAATTCTCTTCCAGTATCTCCATACATCGCTTTTGAGTCCGCGACGGGCTAGTATACTCCGGACAAAGAATACACGACCAGCTGATACATCCAGCTCTATGAATAGCAGGTGCTCGGATACTATCTCTTCTGTCCATTTTTTTGCGTTGGGTTGTTTCTGTGTCGGATCCATATTGTTTTTTTAATGTAATAATGCAAATATAGCAATATTAATTCAAAAAATCACAGCCTCATGCTACTTTTTTCATCCTGAGTGTAACGAAGGATATCGATGCTCCAAAGCTCAAATACTTCACTTTGCTCAGCATGACATTACAGCCTTCTGATCCCTGCATATTTTTCTGTTCACCCTCTGCTATCCACAGGCAGCGTAAAATAAAAAGTAGCTCCTTCATCGACCTTACCCTCAGCCCCGACGGTCCCGCCATGCTTTTCGATGATTTTTTTGATGAGTGCCAGTCCCACTCCTGTCCCTTCGAAATCACTCATACTATGAAGCCGCTGAAAAGCGCCGAATAGCTTGTCAGAACTCTCCATGTCAAACCCGGCCCCGTTATCCTTAATGTACAGAGTACCCCCATTATCGCTCTGTTCGCTCCATATCGAGATCTGCGGCTTTTCCTTTTTTGATGAGTATTTGATCGCATTAGACATCAGATTGATGATCACCTGCTCGATCATTGAGCGGTCGGCATTCATTATCGGCAGATCTGATAGGGTGAGTGCGGCATGATGGGGATTGGTGCGGCTCATATTTGACCACACGCCCTCTATCATTTGCCTCATATCCACCTGTTCCTTAGCGAGTGTGATCCGGTCATACTTAGCGAATTTCAGCAGGTCATCGATGATCGTATTTGCACGCCTGCCATTCTCATTTAAAAACTTGAAGAGTTCTTTAGCCTCATCATCTGCACGCGTGAAATGGTACTCCTCCAGTATCTTTGCAAATCCCATCATAGACCTTACCGGAGCTCGCAGATCATGTGATACAGAGTAGGAGAATGCCTCCAGTGCCTTATTGGCATTGGTGAGCTCGGCTGTACGCTCCAGTACCTTTTTTTCCAGGTTTTCGTTGAGCTCCTTTATCAGATTTTCTGCTTGTTTTCTTTCCGTTATACTACGTGAGTGACATGCCGACCCGATTATTTTATCTCCCTCACGGATCGGGTAGAAAGAAATTTCAGTCCATGACTCGAAAGGACTTTGGATGTGTTCGATCTCAGTAAAAGCCTCACCGGCAAAGGCCCTTTCATAAAAGTCCCGATATACCACAGCTTGCTCCTGAGAAAACGCATAAGAAAGCATATTAGTGCCTTTCTCAAGCGTCTTGCCTGTTACGGTCTTTATGATCTCTCTCAGCGGTTTATTGTAGGTAATGAGCTTGTAATCCCTATCGACACTCCACATATAGTCCCCCGTATTATTGATCAGGGCATCGAGGTTATTCTTATCAAACTCGCGCTGTGCTTCTGTGAGCTTTTTATCAGACACATCGTGAATTATTCCATATAGTCGAATGGCCCTGCCTTCATTATCAAACTCAAACCTGCGTGCAGTATGAAGGTACCTGACCGTTCCGTCACTGCGCACTATGCGATGATCGATAGAGCTGTCCGTGTGCGTAGCATTAGATTCATCTATTATTTTTGACACGAACCCTATGTCATCAGGATGAACCAATTTCAGAAATGCTTTGAGAGATTGCTTGTTGTCTGCAGTTGATACTCCGAATATATGGCAGGCTTCATCACTCCATATGACGATACCCTCAGCCATGTCCATTTCCCAGCTACCCACATGCGCTATGGTCTGAGCCTGTTTTAATTTAGCCTCGCTATGGATCAATTTATCTTCTGCCTGTTGGCGTTTACTTTCTTTTTCGAAGTTATCCAATGCAAATGAGATATCACTGGCCGCCTCTTCAAGCAGAGCTATTTCACTTGTATCAAAAAAGTTTTTTGCCCCGGTCTGAAGGCTGAAAACTCCCATCACCTCTCCGGACCGCATGATCGGCATGGCTATACTCCCGAGTAAGCCCTGCGAAATGAACTCATCCCGCCACAGGGCATAGGCCGGCTCGGTCTGCATATCATTACAATACAGATATTTTCCGGTCNNCATCCATATGCGTACCGGAGTGCTTCATCACTCTTTTGATCCCCTGAAGATAGCCATTTACGCTTGCCATTTGCAGATACTTGTTTGCATCCAGCAGGCCGATCCATGCCATTTTAAACCCTCCTATGTCGAGAGCTATGTTGCATATCTTATCCAATAGTTGTTTTTGGTCTTTGATATGAACTATGCTTTGATTGACAGCGCTGATGAATGCATATAGGCGGTTTGC
>PLSN01000105.1 GCA_003165135.1 Bacteroidota bacterium | reverse complement strand
TGATCGCCGGCGGCCTGGCAGCTATATTTACGAGTGCTGGCATCGATGAGGTGAATGCATTGAAATATGAAAAACACCTGAACGAAGGCAGGTTCTTAGTATTCGCAGATGGTGATGAGGCTAAACTGGAGCAGGCACATGAGACACTGCATACACAGGGACTGGCCCTTGAATTGACTTCTTATTAAACCTACTGCAAAAATAATTTTATGAAATCAACGATCGGAGTTTACGACACACATGATAAGGCTATCGCTGCATTGCAGGAGCTGAAAAAATCCGGATATCCGGACAAGCTATTATCGCTATTGGGTAAGGCTGATCTCATTGACGGGCATGTGCAGGTCAGATCTGGCCACGAGCATGATGTGCCTTATCTGACCATAGGTGTAGCGGGCGCTGCTGTGTTAGAAGCGCTGGCTGTGTTAGGGATATTTCTTGTTCCCGGCTTTGGGTTTTTATTTGCGGCCGGAGCGGCTGTAGGTGGTTTTGCGGGGCTCAGCGCGGCACTACTGGCCGGTGGTGATGTACGGGCAATATTCACAGATAAAGACATCAATGAAGAGGATGCGATCCGCTATGAGAAGCGTCTGATCGAGGGCAAATTTCTGGTCTTCGCTGATGGCGATGATACGCAGTTGAAACAAGCCCACCACATATTGCAAACTCAGGGATTCTTTGTTGAATTAAATTAATGCCATTTATTTACTTCAAAATTGCCTAAGTATATATGACAAAATTTTTAACCGCAGAGACGCAAAGGCGCTGAGAATACATTTCCTCTGCGTCTCCGCGCCTCAGCGGTAATATTTTTGTTTCTGCCGGTTTCTATTAGATAAAAGTTGAACCATAATTTGTATAGGCAGAATACTCTGTCAGTGGTTTACCACTCTGTATGTACGCTGCATACGGTCCATGAGGAGCTCGTTAGCGCGGGGATCGGGATGATCGGGCGTGAAGCAGTAATGAGGCATGCCGGGATAGAGCACCAGCCTACCGGGAAAGGGCATCGCCATGATCCAGTCGCATCCGAACTGTGAGTTGACATTCCATATATACGCACCAAATACAGGCGTACCATCTACCACGATCGCTATCGGCAGTCCGTCAAACGGCGGCGCTTTTTTGGCGATACTGTCTAGCCTCTTCGCTGTTGCTATTTTCAGATTGATATAATAAGGCTGTGTAAGGTCACGTGGTACCTCATAGCCCTCTATCTCGTCATCATGCACGAGCGGTGTATCGGCGAGATATGATCGGAGCGGCATATAGTAACCGATAGGAGAAAAATTGTCCGGGCGGAAAGTATAAGTACCATTGAGCAGATATATCTCCACTTTGCAGCAGGTGTCTTTGCTTTGCGCTATGGATGCGAAGCTTAAAAACAATAATATTGCCGATATAAAAAATGACCTCATGGGGTGCAAATGTAGGGAAATANNCTCTACATTTACTGCATAAATCGACTTCACATGCGCACACTGGGACTGATAGGCGGCACTAGCTGGCTCTCGACGATAGATTACTACCGCATCATCAATAGCGAGATCAATCGCCGCCTCGGCGGGATCAACAGCGCCTCGATATATATGTACTCGATGAACTTTATCGAGCTCACTCCACCCACTGATGAGTCAGGCTGGACGCGGATAGGCGAGCGGCTGCAGGGCATAGCACACAACCTCGAGCGCGCAGGTGCGGACTGCATCATGATCTGCGCCAATACTCCCCACCTGGTAGCAGATACTGTCAAGGCCGGCATCACAGTGCCCTTCATACATATCGCGGAGGTCACTGCTGAGGCGATACTCCGAACCGATGTGCGCAAGGTGGCCTTACTAGGTACTAAGTTTACGATGGAGAGAACATTCTACACGGACAAACTCAGCGCCGCAGGTATCACTACCATCATACCCGATGACGATGAGCGCATGTTCATACATAACTCGATCTATAACGAAATGGGCAAGGGGATCTTCTCTGATGAGACGAAACAAACCTATCTGAAGATCATCGCGCGGCAGATAGAGCGGGGTGCCGAGGGTATCATATTCGGATGTACGGAGATACCGATGCTGATACGTCCTGAAGACTGCCCGGTGCCCTCATTTGATACGACCATGATACATGCTATGGCTGCGGTAGAGTTCGCGCTGGGCGGGTAAATGAGTATTTGCACACGGCAAAGAAACAACCGTTGACTGAAAAGCTTCCCATGATCTGTTAATCTTTGTGTTTGAACCCTACTCCGGGTATATCTATATACCATTATTGGCCGTATATTCGTTATAATAACCAATGCACATCTACAGCTTACTTTTCATTTTACTGCTTCATCCCGGCGAGGAGATCAAAAGTGATGCCACCAAGGCACCGATAGTTTATGCCGACAGGACCACACAGCTCTATACTGAGTGCGGCCTGGAGGGAATGATATCTTATGATGCCTTTCGCAAGTGCATAGATGGCTATGACCGCTTCAAGCCCGCCAAGCACATCGTGGCGATATGCGATTTCTCCAAGACATCCGACCAGAAGCGTTTTGTGGTAGTGGACCTCGACCATAAGAAAGTCCTTTCGCATACCTATGTCGCTCACGGCAAAAACTCAGGCGATCTCAAGGCGACCAGTTTCTCCAACGAAAAGGAATCGCACAAAAGCAGCCTCGGGTTTTTCAAAGTAGGATCGGTCATTCAGACTGCCCTGCACGGCCCTGCACTCCTGCT
>PLSN01000425.1 GCA_003165135.1 Bacteroidota bacterium | reverse complement strand
ACTCATTAGTATACACCCTCATCTCGGCCTGAGAAAAGGCATTTGAAAAAACTATTGATAATAAAAGTACAAGTACGCTACTCCTCATGCTGTTTCCTTCAGTTTTAATATTCATCAGGCTCATAAATTCAGTAAATTTTTGCTTCTATAACGCATATCGTTTTCAATATTGTGAAGCGCTGCTATTAATCTTTTTCTGTCCTCATCCGTGAAGGTAACACCAGTAGCCCTGAGCACCGTCCGGACTATACCCTCTGCGGCACCATCCATCTGCTCCAAATACCTAAGGAACCTTACGTCCAAGAACTTTATAAAATTAGTCAAAATTTTACTTTTCTCCTCTTCATCGACCATTAAATTCAAATAGGCACTTAATTTGTTAATGTCCTNNTAAGATCAACTGTCGGTCCAATAATACTTCCGTCACTATATGGCCCAAAAACCAAAACCTGTACCGCTCCCTGTCCAATCCGGCCTTCTCCATGCATGCACTTGCATTCGAGCACGATTCTTTGAAAACTAATGAACTATGAAATGCAGCATCCAGTTCATAATGCCTCAGTATACCTCTGTGAACTGAGGCCACAGGCTCATCCAGATTCCACAGCCTGTTACGGATTTTAGAGTTATAGGTTCGTGTAAAATGAGGCGCGATGTCTGGCAGCAAGGCACCTGACACAAATAGCGGGTTGTATTTATTTCTGTCCACATAGTAATGGGAAAGAAAGTGCATCGATAAGGTTTTAATTCTATTACGAAAGTATATTTTAGCAAATGAATTGGTACATAAACATTCCACCACCGGGGGTTTATAATTAATTCGCTTCAAAACAATTATAATTCAGTTAATTTAATGCACTGTTTGTTACAACTTTATCATTGTAACTTTTTTAAGAAAAATAATCGCAATGGGATTCGTAGATGAATTGAAATGGAGAGGAATGCTGCAGGACATCATGCCCGGCACAGAAGAGTTATTGAACAAAGGCATGGTACGCGGCTATATTGGTTTCGATCCTACGGCTGATTCACTAGGTGTGGGCAATCTGGTCCAGATCATGAACCTGCTACACTTTCAGCAGGCAGGACACAAGCCGATAGCCCTCATAGGCGGCGCTACTGGCATGGTAGGAGACCCAACGGGTAAAAGCGCCGAACGCAACCTACTGGATGAAGCCACACTCAATCACAACATAGCATGCCAGAAAAAACAACTGGAGAAATTTCTTGACTTCAATTGCGGAGAAAGAAGTGCTGAACTCGTCAACAACTATGACTGGTTCAAGAATTTCAGCTTCCTCGATTTCATCAGGGATGTCGGCAAGCATATCTCAGTAAACTATATGATGGCAAAGGATTCAGTCCAAAACCGTTTGGAGAATGGTATGTCATTTACGGAGTTTACCTATCAGCTTGTACAAGGTTATGATTTCTATTACTTATGGAAAAATAATGGTGTCAAGTTTCAGATGGGTGGCTCGGACCAATGGGGAAATATCGTGACCGGCACCGAACTGATCCGCCGAAAAGACGGTGGTGAGGCATTTGCACTTACGACTTACCTCATCAAAAAGGCCGACGGCACTAAGTTTGGCAAGACGGAGAGCGGCAATATCTGGCTCGATCCGTCTAAAACATCTCCATATAAGTTCTATCAGTTTTGGCTGAATACATCTGATGAAGATGCTAAGAGTTTTATCAGAATATTCACTTTGAAAAATCAAGCTGAGATAGAAAGTATCGAAGCCGAGCATGCAGTCAATCCGGGTCTGCGCAAACTACAAAAGGCACTGGCTGAGGACATCACTACACGAGTTCATTCTGCAGACGACCTTCAGAAAGCTATCGCTGCTTCAGAGATATTGTTTGGCAATTCTACGGCAGAAGCATTGCTATCACTCAGTGAGCAGGACATACTGGACGTATTCGAAGGAGTACCAACATTCACTGTCAGCAAAGAGCAGATCAACGGAGGCATTGATGTTTTGTCGCTATTATCCGAATCAGCAAAAGTTTTCCCATCAAAAGGCNNAGAAGGAGCCTTCAGGAAAATGCCGTAAGCATCAATAAGAATAAAGTAACTTTAGAAACTAAAATAACATCTGACAGCCTGCTGAAAGGCAAATACATCATTGCTCAAAAAGGGAAAAAGAACTACTATCTGCTGATAGCTGAATAAAAAATGATCAAAGCCACCACTATCCTCTTGCTGTTTCTCTTGCTTCTCACAGCACTGAGCTCATGTAAGAATGTACCTGTGGCATGCTTCACAGTGTCCACACCGGCAGATTCTATCAAAGTGGGCACAGTAGTAATGTTCAACGCCGGCTGTAGCAGCGACGCGACAGCATACTATTGGGATTTCGGAAACGGGATGGACACCAATTCGGTAGTTGCTCATACCACATACACTACAGTGGCTACCTACTCAGTGGCCCTCGTAGTTGGCAACTCAGGTAAGTCTGCCTCTGTGACCAAAAGTATTGTAGTACTCCCTTGATCAGATACTCGCATTAAGGGCATCCAGCATGCCTTTTGCTTTTAGCAATAGTTCATCATACTCCGCAGCGGGATCAGCATCATATGTGATCGCACTACCTACCTGTATCGAGACATATTCTTTCGCTGCATTATAAAAGATACTACGGATTACCACATTGAGATCAAAGTCCCCATCAGCAGTGAAATAACCTACCGAACCTGAGTAGAGTCCGCGCTTCTGATCCTCATAGGCTTCGATATTTTTCATCACTTCTACCTTAGGTGCACCAGTCATACTACCCATCGGGAAAGCATCTCGGATGACATCGACTTGATGTACATTCTCCTGCAATTCTGCTACGACAGTAGAGATCATCTGATGCACGGTGGGGAATTCATATATACCAAATAGCTCCTCAACCTTTATAGTTCCCGGTTGGGCGTGTTTGGCAAGGTCATTTCTCACCAGATCTACTAT
>PLSN01000455.1 GCA_003165135.1 Bacteroidota bacterium | reverse complement strand
GTAGCTGATAAAGCTGCCAATCTCAGCAAGACGATAGAACAAGTCAGGGCCGCTGCATCAAAAGGTGCGCAGATCATATGCTTGCAGGAACTGTTTACCTCACTTTACTTTTGTGATGTCGAGGACCATGATAATTTTCTGCTGGCAGAAGCAATCCCCGGTCCGTCTACTGATGCACTGTCAAAAGTAGCCGCAGAACTGAATGTCGTCATCATCGCGTCACTCTTTGAGAAAAGGGCACAAGGGCTATATCACAACACTACGGCAGTGATAGATGCAGATGGCACATATCTCGGCAAATATCGCAAGATGCATATACCCGATGATCCTGGCTACTATGAGAAGTTTTATTTCACGCCAGGCGNNATGCCGACGGTAAGTATCTGGGCAAATATCGCAAGCACCATATTCCGCATGTGCACCCGGGATTCTGGGAGAAGTTTTATTTCACGCCAGGCGACCTGGGCTATAAAGTTTTTAAAACAAAATATGCTACTGTTGGCATACTCATCTGCTGGGACCAATGGTACCCTGAAGCCTCACGTATCACAGCACTGATGGGAGCGGAAATTCTATTTTACCCGACCGCTATCGGCTGGGCGCACAGACAGGACGCAGAAACCAATATCGAACAATATAATGCCTGGCAGACCATCCAGCGCTCACATGCAGTGGCAAACGGTGTGCCTGTGGTAAGTGTGAACAGAGTAGGAGACGAAGGTGATATGAAATTCTGGGGTGGCAGCTTCATAGCCAATGCATTTGGCTCGCTACTATATAAGGCATCCCATGATGAAGAGGAAACAGTAGTGACTGAGATAGACATGGCGAGGTCGGATTACTATCGCACGCACTGGCCATTTCTACGCGACAGGAGGATTGACAGCTATCAGCAGATCACAAAGCGTTTTATTGACAATGACTAATCCTCTTTGAGTGAAATGACAGAAAAAAAGAAAGTATTGGTAATAGGTGGTTCCGGTTTTATCGGAAGGTCATTGGTGCCAATGCTGGTATCAAAGGGGTATGAAGTGACCGTACTGAACCGTGGGAACAAAAAACCGGAGAATACGATACAGCTGATCGCTGATAGGAATGTCCCGATGGACATGGAGAAAGCAAGCCTGCTTGCTGATGGTTTTGATGCAGTGATCGATACGAGCGCATATACCCTCACTCAGGCAGAGATCGCATGGCAACATTTCTCCACAAAGACATCTAAATGGATCCATGTTAGCAGCGGTGCTGTCTATAAGAATTACCAAACTGATGTGCCGCATAAGGAAACCGATGAAACAGGAGGTGCTGAGATATGGGGTAGCTATGGTAGTGACAAGTCAGCCATAGATGATTTCCTAAGCACACGCACCGGTTCCACTCACACTATCATACTGCGTCCACCATACATATATGGGCCAAACAATGATGTAGACAGAGAGACTTTCATTTGGTCGAGGGCGGAGGCCGGACTATCTATCATCATACCAGCGAAGGATAATACGCAGATGCAGTTCCTGCATGTGGAGGATCTGGCTGATAGTGTATGCGAATGCTTGGGTCATACTTTTGATAGCAATGTGATCTATAATGTCGCCGCAGATGAAATAATCTCAATTAGAGATTGGGTCGCACTGATGCTGGATGTGTGCACCAGAAAAAGAGATACAAAAGTATTGAGGAATACACTGCAGGGCTATACTATCAGAGATTATTTCCCTTTCAGGGATTCACCTGTATGCCTTGATGCAAGCCTGATAAAACAGAAATTAAATTGGCGGCAAAAATATACTCTGCGTGACGGCTTTATTCAAACTTATGCTACACGTTCAGCAGAGGAGCTAGAGAAATATTTGAAAAAGAGGTCAGTCGTCGAGAGTGAATTGGCCGCTAAGCTTACCTGATAAAAAGATTGTACAAGAGATGACAAACCTTAAAGAACAAGGATATTTTTTTCCTGCCGAGTGGCATAGACATGCTGCTACATGGCTGAGTTGGCCGCATAAGGAAGCAAGCTGGCCGGGTAAGATCAATACGGTATACTCACCATACAGCAAATTTATCAAAGCTGTAAGCGAAGGAGAAATAGTTTGTATCAATGTGGCAGATACCGTGATGGAGAATTTTGCAAAAGAGCAATTGCTTAAAGAAGGAGTAGACCTCAATCGGGTCAAATTCTATCATCACCCGACAAATGATGCATGGTGCCGCGATCACGGGCCGGCATTTCTCATCAATCCGAACACTGTAAATAAAAAAGTGATCGTCGACTGGGGATACAATGCATGGGGCGATAAATATCCTCCCTACGACCTGGATGATGTGATACCTGCATTGATCGGCAGAGATTATGGCATACCTGTCTATCATCCGGGCATAGTAATGGAGGGCGGCTCGGTAGAGTTTAATGGGAAAGGCACGATACTGACCAGCACGGCCTGCCTGCTGAACCCAAATCGCAACCCGCATCTCAATCAGGCCCAGATAGAGCAATATCTCTACGACTACTACGGCGCCGAGCAGGTCCTATGGGTGAGCGAGGGTATAGTAGGCGATGATACAGATGGCCACATAGACGACACTGTCCGCTTCGTAAATGAAGACACAGTGGTGACAGTGGTTGAAAAAAATAAGTCTGATGAAAACTACGCGCTGCTGCAAACAAACCTCAGAGAACTGAAAGCTATGCGTCTGCTCAGTGGCAAGCCGCTCAATATAATAGAACTCCCGATGCCATCTGCTGTGATATATGAGGGACAGCGTCTGCCGGCTTCATACGCTAATTTCTATATATCAAACGCAGCAGTGGTAGTGCCTATATACAGGGATAAAAATGACAATAAAGCATTAGATATATTGACGGCATGTTTCCCAGACAGGAAGGTCACCGGTATAGATAGTACGGATGTGATATGGGGACTAGGTAGCTGGCACTGCCTGAGCCAGCAGGAGCCGGAGGTTTAGTTTTATGGAGTCTTTTCGTCCTGTTTTTTTTCCTTCTTGATCCTTCTTACTTCGTCTATCCTGATACCCGTCTTTTTGGATATTTCTCGAACGTTTTGTCCGCTATCGAGCATCTCTCTTATTTTTTCTTTGTAGTCCTTTTGAACGATCTGTTGTTTTACAGGTATGTCCTGTTTGATCACACTGGTCGTAGGTTTGGATGGAGGAGGATTGTATGGCTTATCGTCGGCACCTACCTCTGCTGGCGGCCTGAAGGCACGCATTATCTTGTTATATACCAATACAGAACCGCCAATCAGCAGCGATAGCACCAGCACTGTAATGACCGTAGTGATGATCAGGTTTCTTTGGCGCTTTTTCTTGCTGGGTGTTTTGATGCCACAATAAGGACAGGCTTCAGCCTGTTCGCTTACTTCTTTGCCGCATTCTCTGCATGGTACTAATGCCATAAGGTGAATTTATTTACTGCGAAAGTAAAATAAACATTCGGTATCTGCGCCTGAGAAACGATCGTGGTGATCCGGAGGATTGTTTTCTCGAAAATAGTATTAGTGTACGACAGTTACTTTCTGTGTGTATGCTTTCTCTCCGGCCGGAGTAGCCTTGAAAATATATTCACCGGCAGACAACTGGGCAGTCGGGATATTTGCCACTCCGTTTTGCGGAGCAGTCATTGTGTATACTATCCTGCCTGTGATATCTGAGAGCTCGAGGGTCATCTGCTTCGACGCATCCCCGCTTAGCTGACATGATAGCTGATCATTGACAGGATTGGGGTATATCTTTATTGGGTTGCTTGCTTCAGTTGGTGTGATACCCGCAGGGAAAGTTACGAGTATATATCCTACTTTCGTCTTGGTAGCGGTGGCATTGGCAGTGATGGCATTAGCTGACACAAACAGTGAAACAGTATATAGTCCCGGAGCTGTGAAATTCAACTGAGGGATTTTTGATGTACTGTCTGTAGCCGCTACATAGGTATAAGTATTCGGAGTGATCGTGTACTGATAGGTTTCTCCGGTCGCATAAAAAGGATTGACAGTAGGAGTGATGGTCACCACATCGCTCGTGGTACATACGGTCTTATTGGCTGTGAAATCTATGCTGATATTAAACAAAGGTGTGTTCGCGCGTACATGGTCGCGAAACTTGATGCTGGTCGGTACGAAATTGTTGAGTATTTCATTGCCGTCTACTTCGAGTACCGGTATGATCTGTCCATTCGCCAGCCATTTATAGGTAACCTTCGTGATTTCCAGGCCGATATTGGTCCCTACACTGGTCAGGTCCAATGAGTCAAGCTCATTGACCACTGACTTGAGGCGCAGGCATTGGAAAGTATCATAAGGCGTGATCACAGTACCCCACCCGTCTACTGTATTGACCCTGGTACCATGCTGGTGTATCTGTGCTATAGCCGGGACGGTCATGGTGAGGTCATAATCAGAATTGTCTACTCTGCCATAGGTCATGGGAAACTGGTATATCTTGTCAGGTGTATTGTATGGGAATGAAAGTGGTATACCACTGAGTGAAGCACCGAGCCCGTTCAGCTCGACATACGAACTAGAAGTTTTATAAAAATCATAGGCATCGGTAAGAGTCAGCAAACTAAAGTCGATGGTATTCGTAGACGGCACTCCATAGTCAGTAAGGCCGAACAGCAATGCATAAAGAGGATCTATGAAGAATGCAGATTTAAAAGTATCAATGCCCTGACCTGTAGTAAGCAGTGAGGAAAAATCCCAGGTATAATTAGCCCCTGTATTGGTAAAATTGGACACTGAGACACTGGTGCTGTATCTGGCTGTATCATTAGATACAGGCATATCACTTTTGGTGATGGTGATCTGGGCGAATGATGTATATGTGAAGCATACTAAAAAACAGAAGAGGTATATTTTTTTCATGTCAGATTTGTGTTGATGTCCGTACAATGTTTTTGTAATACAATGTCTCAAAATTTTTCGACCATGAATATAAAGATAAACCTGATTTAATTTGTTGAGCTAGAAATCAATTTGAAAATAAATTCAACCTATAAGGAGTTTTACCCCTTGATTGCGAATCGATTTTGTTAAAAAATCAACTAGGAACTATCAAGGTCAGCCTTATTGGGGCTTTCTTTTTGCCATTTTCAAGCTATCTGCAGGATAGCTAGCCTTGATGGAATCATGCAGAGAGTTTGCCCAATCGGCTACGAGTTTCTTTTGGGCATCGTCCAGTTTTGCATAGCGGTGTATGAGGGTATAGGAGCTGATCGGCATTTCTCCTTCATTGACCAGCTTAGCGATCTTTTCCAATTTGTGATACTGACGGCCTATGCGATAAGATGAGAAGGTATTAAAGTTCAAATCCCTTTTACCTTCATTGATATGATGCTCAAGCCACCATGCCACAGGTTGTATATTATTATACCATGGGTATTCGGTATGGTTGCTATGGCAATCATAGCAGGAAGCCTTTAATATGGCCTGCACAGAGTCGGGTACAGGGTATTTTTTACTGATGTCCTGGCTTATGTCACCAGACTGATTGCGCTCCGGATGGAAAAACTGTATCACTACTAGTATTACCAATAGTCCAATCCCTATATTCTTGAATATCTTTCCTTTTGATTTCATATTCCGAAGGTACATACTTTGGGCATATAGGGAAAGACAAAACGGGTATAGGCTAATGTTTTGTCGGTCAAGGGCTCACAGGTCTTTGTCCCACTGCCTGTCTACGTCGTTACAGAGCTTAGGTACGGAGCGAATATATTGCCAGATCGCTGCTACCTCCTGATCTGTGAGAGCAGTATATGGAAGCATGGGGTATCTCAGTGCTTTGCCACTTTTGTTTTTGCTCTCGTGCATGACCTTCCTGAAATCGTCCTCTGTCCAGTTGCCAATCCCTGTTTTTTCATCCGGGGTGATATTAGGTGTATAGATGACATTAGCATTCATCGTCAGCATGGTATTGCCGCCACCGCAATATCCGAGAGATTTTTCGGGCTCTTCCATGTTTAACTTGGCAAAGTCTGCTGAATGGCAGGCATAGCAATCATACCTTCCCGTCACGAGGTATTTGCCATAGGCTACAGGATTAGTTGTATCCGGCTCGGGAATTGGTGCTTTAGGATAGGGAATGGGCTTAAATGCAACCAGACAAAGGAACTTTGTAAAAAGGCTTGGCTCGGGTTTGATGGTCGGCTCCTCTGATGCCTGCAGCTGCGGGTCATCCGAACGCAGCCAGGAGATCACGCTTCTCAGGTCTTCGTCACTTAGGTGAGCAAACTTAGGCATATAGAAGGGAGCATATTGACCATTCTTTCTCACACCTGTGCGAAGGAAGTAGGCAATTTCGCTATTGGTCCAATTGCCTATGCCGTGGTCTTTGCTATGTGTGATATTAGCTGAATAGATCTTTCCAAAATTCGGTGGAAGCTCTGATAAGAATCTACCCGTTAGTTTATTGTCCTTCTTATGGCAGACTATACNNCAGGTATTTTCGGGGTATCATATTTAGGAATGCCCCTTATCTCGAGAAAGGAAACAAAACCCAAGACCAGCAAAACAAAGCCCCCAAGCAGGTATATCAGCCATTTGAGTAGTTTTTTCATATACGTTAGTTTCTTCAAATTTATCAGATTTGTACTCCCAGCAAAACTTTTTCAGTGAAATTTATTTGATTTTCAATTTATTGAACCAAGCAAAAATTTTATATGTATATGTTCAAACACATTTCTGGGGATACATGACAGAATTATGTGATAAAATAGGCTCCTTTCGATATTTTCCCTACCAATCGTTTGGTAAATTAAAAAAACCTTTTTAGGTTCGTATTGTGGATGGAAAGCAATGGGAAACAAGCAGGACTTTACGTCCCTCGTCCCTTCGCCCTTCGTCCCTGATTTAACCATGCCTAAGCAAAAAGTAGACGAGC
>PLSN01000242.1 GCA_003165135.1 Bacteroidota bacterium | reverse complement strand
CAGTGACCTGGCAGGGCATATAGTAGTATCCGGCTCCGAAGAGAATCAGCTTTTTTATGATGACATGAAGTTTCTCTCTAAAGAGCGTAAAGAAAGTGAAGCGATGAATAGCGCATACAAAGCTGCCAAGACCGAACAGGAAAAAAATGAGATACGCGAAAAACTAAAAAAGGTAGACTCGCTGGTAAATAAACAAAGGGTAGATGTGATCCAAAAGTACCCTAATAGTTTTTATGCAAGTATCCTCAGGGCTATGGAGCCGATCACACCCAAAGATATCAAGCAGGCCCCAAGAGATGCTGTAGGCAGGCTTATAGATTCAAACTGGGTATGGCGCGACTACAAAAACCGCTACTGGGACAATGTCAATCTCAATGATGACCGACTGATCAGGACACCTATTTTTCATAATAAGCTGAAGGAGTTTTATACACGTACTATCATTCAGATACCTGACTCTATCATAGTCGATGGAGATGCACTGCTCAGTAAAATGCCTCCAAAAGGAGAACTGTTCAAATACACGCTGGTATATATGCTCAATGAAATGGCTAAATCCAAGATCATGGGATTTGACGCGGTATACGTTCACCTAGTCAAAAACTACTATTCTAAAGGTTTTGCCTCATGGGTAGATACAGTACAACTATATAAGATCAATGAAAGAGGCAGGATCCTCGACCCGCTGCTCATAGGCAAGAAAGCCATGAACATAACACTAGCGGATACCACGCTGAAAACATTCCACTCTCTGTATGACCTCAAAAATAAATATGTCGTACTGTGCTTCTGGGATCCGGATTGTGGCCACTGTAAGAAAGAAGTGCCGATACTCGCAGACGTATACCATAAACTAAAAAAAGAGGGTATCGATGTAGAGATGTATTGCCCGACCATCATGTCAATCGAAGAAATGAAAAAGTGGACCGACTTTATCAAAGAACATAATCTGGACTGGATCAACGTAGCAGACCCATACAGGCAGAATAATTTCAGGTTCGAGTGGGACATACAAAGTACGCCTCAGATATACATCCTGGACAAAGACAAGATCATCAAAGCAAAAAGGATAGGAGCAGATCAGGTGGAGGACTTTATACGTCATGAGATCGATCCTAAATACAAACCTAAAAAAGCACCTATCATCGATGACCAGAATGAGGCTGAACCAGTAGATGCCGTCAAAAAATGACCTTTTTTTGATATACAGCCATAGTATCTGTTAATATCTACGGGGCGATAAACATCATAACTCGTAGTGGTATTTGTAGGTTTGTCAGATATAATATACCCTGATTATGTCTAATTTAAAGTTATCCTGCAATCTCCTCATGATCGAGGATAATCCGGCCGATGTACGGCTCATGATAGAAGCTATCAGAGAGGCCGGGCTGAATGAGATGGTCACTACCCGCTACGCATATGATGGTGATGAGGCGCTGGCGCTGTTGACTTCCGCACATAATGTAGGCGAGCCATTTCATATGATCATGCTGGACCTCAATATGCCTAAAGTGAATGGTAAAGAGCTACTGGCGAAGATCAAAGGCAATGAGAGCCTGGCATCTATTCCGGTTTTTATCATGACTAACTCTGACTATAAAAATGACATGATCGATTGCTATAACCTAAGGGCTGATGCATATATACAGAAACCAACCGATTTTAAACGGCTAATCGATTTCTTTATCGCTGTAAAACATTCTCTCGATGTCAATCAGCGTCTGTCAGTATTTCAGATCGAAAAGGTCTATGAAGAGATGAAGATGGCTGTGTAGACCTCACCCCGACCCTCTCCAAAGGAGAGGGAGAAATACAGCATTAGTCGCAAGCTTAACCTTCTAACTCTACAAATACCCTTTCTACATTGCCCCTTAGCGGAGGATTGTGTTTACTGACCCTTACTTTGATATAAGTGATATTGTGGAAATTGCTTTTGATAGCATCCAGTATTCTCTTGCATACATGCTCGATCAGTTTTGAATGGGCCTCCATCTCTACCTTAGTGATCTGATATATCTGCTCATAGTTTATGGTTTTGGTCAGCTGGTCCGAGGCCGCTGCTTCTGCCAGGTCCACCTTCATGTATATATCTACCACGTATTTTCCGCCGAGGACCTGCTCCTCTTTGTGATAGCCGTGATGAGAATAAAACTGCAAACCCTCCACTCCTATTAAGCCCATATTACTTTAGTTTAAGCCATGAAATTAAGGAATTTAAATGCATTGGCCGGTTCATAAATCTCATGTCTCAATACTCATATCTCAATACTAATTTAATATCTTGCGACCGCAATAAAAAAGCATCCGCAATATGAGACAAGACCTGTACCAACACCATGACTACTATCTGGTAGATGACCTGCTGACCACTGAGCATAAACTGATCCGCGAGAGCATACGCTCATATGTAAAAGAAAAACTAAGCCCGATCATAGAAGACTATGCGCAGCGGGCAGAGTTTCCAAGCCATATAATAAAAGAACTAGGCGCGATCGGTGCATTCGGGCCGAGTATCCCTGCCGAATATGGCGGTGGTGGAATGGATGAGATCGCTTATGGCATCATCATGCAGGAACTCGAGCGTTGCGACTCTGGTATACGCTCTACAGCATCAGTACAGGGTTCGCTGGTCATGTATCCTATCTACAAATACGGCAACGAAGCACAACGTCATAAATACCTCCCGAAGCTCGCTAAAGGCGAACTCTTCGGCTGTTTCGGCCTGACAGAACCTAATCACGGCTCCAATCCCGGAGGCATGGAGACAAATTTCAAAGATAAAGGTGACCACTACCTGCTCAACGGGGCAAAAATGTGGATCTCCAATGCGCCCCTCGCTGACATCGCTGTAGTATGGGCAAAGAATGAAGCAGGCAAGATCAAAGGCATCATCGTAGAGCGCGGTATGGAGGGTTTCTCTACACCTACTACCCATGGTAAATGGTCGCTGCGCGCTTCGATCACCGGTGAACTGGTATTTGACAATGTGAAAGTGCCAAAAGAAAACCTACTGCCGAATGCTGAAGGCCTCAAAGGCCCCCTGGGCTGTCTGTCCAGTGCCCGCTATGGTATAGCATGGGGTGCGATAGGTGCCGCACTTGACTGTTATGATACTGCTCTCAGATATGCCAAAGAAAGAGTACAATTCGGTAAACCTATCGGGCAATTCCAACTACAACAAAAGAAGCTCGCTGAGATGATCACCGAGATCACCAAAGCACAACTACTCGTATGGCGTCTGGGTATGCTGAAAAACGAAGGCCGCGCTACTGCTGCTCAAATATCAATGGCCAAACGTAACAGTTGCGAAATAGCTCTTGACATCGCGCGTAATGCGCGCCAGATGCTCGGAGGCATGGGCATCACCGGTGAGTACCCTATCATGCGCCACCTGATGAACCTGGAGACTGTCATTACCTATGAAGGCACTCATGACATTCACCTGCTGATCACAGGTATGGATGTGACCGGGTTGGATGCTTTTAAGTAATTTGTCGTATAATATAATGACCCCAACTTCAATAAGTTGGTAAAATCCTAAAATGAAAACTCTAGATGAATACAGAGTTAAACTTAAGGAAATAGCAGATAATG
>PLSN01000493.1 GCA_003165135.1 Bacteroidota bacterium | reverse complement strand
ATGCCCTGCCAGGTCACTGGTATCAGTGGTCAGTGAGAAACGCTGTTCGTTTACTACAAACTCAAAGTATTTATTGCCGAGAGCCGGAAATACTGCCAGGTATATACCCGGGGTGAGGTTGGTGTCTGCTTTTAGTTCACAGAGTCCTTTACTATCTATCTTCAGGGTATCTTTCACATACTGTTTGTCGCCGTAATAATAAGCCAGTATCAGCTTGGAATTAGAAAGGTCTTTGACAGTAAGCTTGATGTCATGTCCTTTTTGAGCACCGGCAAAAGCTGCCACAGTAAATAGTAATACTAAAAGTGTCGTAGTGATTTTCTTCATTCCTGATTATTTTATTGGTTGCCAAATCTATTCAGAATTAATTTAACATTCACGGTCATTGCTAAAAAATACCGTTAAAAAAAATTAAGTACTGTAAATCTTATTTGGGTCATAAGATGGATAGGGGTTGCTAAGAGTTGCATCATAAAAAAACCCTGCTAGGTTTTAGCAGGGTTTTAAAGCTTTTTAGCTACCAATGGATTATTTATTTATCGTGAACTGTTTGATAGCAGTACCAGTCGGCGTCTCTATTTTCATTAGATAAGCACCTGCATCAAGGTTGCTGTAGTTGACCGCCGTATTTGTAACATTAGGTTTGATCTCTATAGCCTGGCCTACCTGTGCTCCGGCTATATTGAATACTGATATTGTAGCGCCTTTAGCTATATCATCTGACATTTCTATGGTCATCAGACCAGATGAAGGGTTAGGGTAGACAGTTATCTTATCAGAGATAGTGACATCATTTATACCCAAGAGGTGCACATCAATATATACTGTATCGCTTGATGAACCGAAGCGGTTCCAGGCCTTTAATGTGATCATTTTGGTACCACCGGTCAGGTATGTTTTGTTAAACTGAAGAGCGCCTGATGGGTTACTGCCATCTCCCCAGTTCCAAACGCGTGCTGTATCATAATTCAAAGTTGAATCTCTGAATTGGAATTCACGCTCGCCTAATATAGGCTTATACCAAATCTTTGCAATTGGGGCTGCTGCTACTATCACTACCTGAGATTGACTAGCTGCATTACCCGCAGGGTTTGTAGCAGTCCAGGTAGACAGGTATATACCTATTGAATCAGTATTGCCGCTGCCGTTGGTAGGTACGGTGCTGGAGTAGTGGGGGATAATATTACCAAATACACAATCATAAGCAGTAGCCACAGGAGGGGTATATGGGGTATTGATCAATATCCACGTAGTATCAGGGCCATTGACCGTGAGTGAAGGAGGTGCATTGTCAAAATTGTTTACATATTGCGAAGATGTAAAGTTGATGTTTTGGCAGTAGTAAAAAGAAGCAGGGTTAATGCTTGATTTTGATGTGACTATTGGTTGCAGATAGTCAGGATCAGTGAGAACTACAGGCACATTGTATGAACCATTACCTTGGTTTAAGGCATTAGGAGATACTACAGGGAACATCGCCCCACCTATACTGCCAGCGGCAGTGACCGGATATGCTATTGCACCTCCAAACAATGAATTGCCGGCAGTGAAATCATAAATATCAGTGGTAAGACGTGTGGTCATATCAATACCAATCCCGAATAAGTTAGGATTCGGATTGCTGTATATGGTAGAGCCTGCAGCGGCAGCTGATAATATTGCTGCTACATCAGCAGAGTCGGTATCATTCCAGAATGCGAATAGTTTTGTGCCATCTTTGCTGCGTGAAACCTGTACACGGTTTACTTCAGTCACTCCATCAGCAGTATAGTCGCCTTCAAATCCCCATACCTGAGCAATGAAATTGGCCTGCCAGCTGCATCCTACGACAATAGGGTTATAATAAATATCATACAATACCAGTGGGTCCAGATAAATACTGCCTTCAGAGCTGGTGGTATCAGTAGTACCTACTACCGCAAAAATGTGAGGATTGCCGGCAGAGTCCACAGCTACAGAAATGTCCTCTACTAATGTCAGTCCTAAATTAGTAGCAGTGGTATTGGTCGGAACACTGAATACGCCCGGCAGATTGCCAAGATATAGTGATTGAGGAGTGGTCCAAGTTTGGCCATAGTCAGTTGACTGCATATAGATAGGAGTGGTAGCATAATTCGGGCCATTGGTCAGGCCGCCTGACAGGACTATCCAGCCATTTTTGCCTGTCGGGTCAAATGCTATAGTCGGGCTGCCGAGATTGTTTGCTATGTCAGTACCACCTGTATTGGTCAGTGAAGCGCTGTTTATAGTGACATACTGATATGTCCAGAGAACTTCACCTGCAGAGTCGTTCCAGAGGCCATGTTCGATTATCAATCCTCTTACTGTATCGGTAGAGGTGGTAAGAGCAGTATAATTAAGATTGAGGTTCCAGTAGTTTCCCGGAGCACTTTCTATCATGCTCGTTGCGATCTCTACATTTTGGTTATTTACTACTTCATTATGCTGAGTATATGATGAAGTATCACCGTCCAGTCTTCCTACACCGTAGAACTGGCCTTGCCATCTGTCTGTAGTACCACCATTGTGCCATGAGCCGTTGTATACGATCCATGCGCTGTCAGGATTGGTAGGATACGAAGTGTCAGGACGCAAAACTGCCTGAGGGAAACGGCCGTTTATGGTGATATTGTCAGCTATTGGATTGAGCGGGCCTATATTCGTAGTCCATGTAGTACCACCATTAGTAGATATATCATAACGATACTGAGCCACGTTGTATGTAGTGCCAAAAACGGTATCAGAACGGTGTACAAAGAGCACTGTATTCAGTGTACTATCTACATCTATCTGGTGACAAAGGCCATTGTCTACAGACAATAAGTTGCCCGCTTTTCCTACAGGCACGGTCAAAAGAGCGCTCGAACGAAGCGATTTTGGTTTATTATTCCGCGAATATCGGGAGAAGTTAAATTTAGGCCCCACTTTGGTTTTGTGAACCTTTTTTGTAGGTTCTGCTGCCCAAAGGGACATCGTCACTAATGAAACAAGGGAGAGTAAAACAATTTTTTTCATGTTATTTTTTTGTTTAGGAGGCTCAAAGGTAAATAAAATGAGAAATTTTTTGTGATTTAAGCCTTTAAAATTTGTCACAATAAAGTCACAATTCAATGGGGTACTGTAGAAGAGAGTGGTTTTTTCGTAACTAATTAACTGTAAGAATATTAAACTTAAAGCAAAAGAAGAATTTATGTAAAAGATATAGGTCCAGACTACTTAATAAGTATGTTTTGGCTGATAGATGTCTGGCCTATGACCAGCTCGATCTCATATATACCCGATCTGATATGAGAGACATTGATCTCGGAGAATGGCTCTCGAAGAACAGCATGATAAGTGATGTAGCCCAGACAGTCTTTTACCAGCAGGTATCCTTTTTTGATCGGAGAGATGGCGCCATCTATCACCACTATGGAACTATCAATGGGCATTAATGCTTTTTCCATTTGAGGTAAAATTGTACTACAAATGAACAATTTGTCCTTTAAATAGGTTTCACGGGAATATTATCTTTGAGTTAAATGATTGCCCAAGTATATTTAAGTTTAGAGAATACAAGAAAAAGCATGAGGAAGTATAGCGCACATGAGTGGAACGGATACAATACCGACCACAGGTGGAATAATTTAAACTATTGCGTTTCCATGATCATTTTGAGTTGCTGCTCGGACTGGTCCTTATGAGTGGTCTCTATGAAGGATCCGGACTCAGAGATCAAAAAGGCCCGGTCAGAATAAGGCAAGGAAGATGATATGTCGTGTGTGGAGATAATGATGGTCTTATTTTGTTCGGAGCAGAGCTTACTAATAGTAGACAGTAGTTCTGCTTTGTTTTTATAATCCAGAAATGCTGTAGGCTCATCCATGATGATGACGGGAGTATCCTGCGCGAGTGCTTTGGCTATGAGTGCCTTTTGTCTTTCGCCATCACTGATCTGGTGAACTTTCTTGTCTGCGAGATGACTTAGCCCTAGTGTATCCAGTGCATGGTTGATTTTTTCTGCATCATCTTTTGTAAGGGTACCAAGCCAGTTAGTATATGGATACCTGCCGAGTGCGATAAATTCCCTGACACTGATGAATGGGTCAAAATCTCTGCCTGTGAAAACGCCGCTTATCACTTTGGCCCGGTCATTAGCTGCCAGACCAAAGATATTTTTTTGATCAAATAAGATGGTGCCGCTGATGGGTTCGATAAGGCCGCAGAGTGTTTTGAGTAGTGTTGATTTGCCTATGCCATTTACACCCAGCAGTATGATGAGTTCACCGGCAGGACATGTGAAGTTGATACCATTGATAAGGGCTTTATCTTTGTCGTATCCTATGGTGAGGTCTATGGCTTGCAGCATAAGTGGTATTATTGGAATAAGAGCCTTTGCCCCTTTTGAGATTCGTCAAAGGCCCCATTTTTATAAACCCAGTTCCCGTTTACAAATGTATGGTGAACTTTGCTTGTAAAATCATATCCCTCAAAAGGAGACCAGCCGCATTTGTACAGGATATTATCTGTAGCTACTTTCCATTGGGTGGTTGTGTCGAATAACACTACATCAGCATGATAGCCTTCGCGCAGGTAGCCACGTTCATATACTCCGAAACAATCAGCAGGTGCGTGGCACATTTTCTCAATGATCTTTTCGAGTGTGATCTTTTTCTGATGATATAACTCGAGCATGATATTGAGAGAATGCTGTATCAATGGGAGTCCGGCAGGTGCACTAAGATAGGGTTTGGCTTTTTCTTCTGCTGTGTGCGGGGCATGGTCAGTCGCTATGACATCGATCTTATTGTCCAGCAGAGCAGCGAGGATAGCTTCTTTGTTGCCTTTGGCTTTGATAGCGGGGTTGCATTTTATTTTATTGCCCAGACGTGCATAGTCATCTGCATCAAACCACATATGATGTACACATGCTTCTGCTGTGATCCGTTTCTCTTTTAGCGGTTTTGTATTGTCAAACAGCTCGACCTCCTTAGCAGTAGATATATGTAGAATGTGCAGTCTGGTGTTATACTTTTTGGCAAGGCCTGAAGCGAATGAAGATGATTTGTAGCATGCTTCCTCATCGCGAATGATGGGATGGTATGAGGCGTCCAGTTTGTCCCCATATTTACCTATGTAGTATTCGCTGTTTCGTTTGATGGTTGCCTCATCTTCGCAGTGAGTGGCTATGAGAAGTGTAGACTCGGCAAATATTTTTTCCAGAACAGATTCATTGTCTACGAGCATATTGCCGGTACTGCTGCCCATGAATATCTTGAGTCCGGCGATATCTCTTGTTTCTTTTCGTGACTGCTCTCTGACTTCATTGATCACATTGTCAAAGTTGTCATTGGACACGCCCATATAGAATGAATAATTGGCGAGCGAGGTCAGTCTGCCTATTTCGTATTTAGCTTCGAGCAGTTCTTTAGAGAGGGCAGGAGGGTTAGTGTTTGGCATCTCCATAAAGGAGGTCACGCCACCTGCTATGCCTACTTTGGCTTCGGTATATATGGTCGCCTTATGGGTCAGCCCCGGCTCACGAAAGTGCACCTGGTCGTCTATGATGCCGGGTATGAGATAGAGTCCATCTGCTTTGACCTCATTGACCTTGTAGTCTACGTCTATGGTCGGGTCTATACGCTCTATGTGGCCTTTGCGCATCAGTACATCTGCTGTGAAGATCTTCCCTTCATTGATGAGCTGGGCATTTTTTATGATGTGATCATGCATGGTTATTATTTACCTGACAAATTTACTTATCTCGGGCAGATGGTGTATTTAAAAGTTTAAAAATTATAATTTTAGATTGGAGTACCTGATTTACTTAGCCTTGGTAGCTTAGTGTCAAATTGAATAATTAGCACATTCCCGACTTTTTCGCATACTTTGCATATATGAGAAACAAAGCACTGCTTTTCATACTGACTATTGTCACTGCATATGCCTCTGCGCAGGCAGATGAATGGTCGCACCGCGCCTGTGTCTGGCGGGGACTGCGCCATAGCTGGACCTACAATCACCGCTGCAACAGGATGGGCGATTATGTCGAGCGAAAAGACAATGACTTTTACGCTGTGCATACCAGTGCTACCGGAAAAGGGGCAGACAGCACTTTCTACAATTCTTATTATACACTAGTCGAATCGCCTGATGTTTGGTTTCATGAGGGTAGTGAAAGCTGCGAGCTTTTTGGTATGGAGAGCGAACTGCTTGAATCCACCAACGAGGTCATGATACCGCTGCCTGATGGCGTCAAACCCACTGCCTATATGACTGCTGTGATAAATGGTTTTGATATACAGTCATTATATAAAGCCGATAAGCTACAGATGTTTAATGTCAGTATCGAAAAACCTGAAGTGCTGGCCGAGCAACGTAAGATCCGGCTCCTGATCAAGATAACCATGGTGGACAACTGTCAGTCGTTGGAATGTGAGACATTCAATAACAAAACAGGCTACAGCATTACTATCCACTATCTGGCGGTCTGTGCCGACAAGCAAAATATTTTCGAAAATCAGGACTTCTCAAACCGGAGCTATACATGGGACAAAAAAATTGTCAACGGTGCACTCAATGAAACTCGAATCATACAGGGTGCAAGTTCTGGTGCTTTCAATACCTCCCTGATTGGTATACAGTCATTCGGATTTTCCCTGAATAAGGCCCACTGGCTGCTTGAATTTGATAATGATATTCAACCCCATGAGTATAAGCCTGTCGACGGAACATATGCTTATGACATAGAACAGTCATTTGTCGAGTGGGAAGAAGGAATGAAGCTATTCTCAGCCGTACCTGAACAATCCAAATTTTCCTCCCGGCGCAAAGGCTGGATCACCATGGATATGGATGTCGTATATCTCCAGTTTAAAAATGCCAAGATCAGCCACGGCGAAGTAGAGGGTACAATGTTCTGGGAAGGGCACAATGAATCTGCTGATGATCCTAATGCTATCTCAAGGAAACTGATCAAATAGCAATGTGCTAATTATTCAATATGCCAATGTGCCAATGAATACAGTTTGCGTATTGATTTTTTTTAGAATTGCAATTAATTGTATTTCATTAATACCTTAAACAATTAGCAGATCAGCACATTATTCATCAATCCCTGATATTTATCTCCACTCGTCTGTTCTTAGCTCGGCCCTCCGGGGTTTTATTGTCAGCGATAGGTTTGAATGGTCCGTATCCTGTAGCTGTCAGCCTCCCTGAGTTCACACCATGTGCTATGAGGTAGTTTTTGACTGCCTCGGCTCGTTTGTTAGATAAGGTTACGTTATCATTTTCATTACCCGAATTATCTGTATGCCCATCGATAGATATTTTCAGAAAATCATACTGATTCAATATCGTGACCACTGAGTCAAGGTCTTTCAGGGATTGGTCTTTTATGATATCCTTACTTGTTTCAAAGAATATATTCTTTGCAGCAAACGCCAGTTTCTTTTGCACTTCTGTTTTTTCTGCGACATCCAGTGCCGGTAATGGACAGCCGTGGTTTTCTTTCACACCATATATATTGGGGCATTTATCTTCCTTGTCTATGATACCGTCACCATCAGAGTCCGGGCATCCGTTATATTTGGCAGGGCCTTGCTCGTCAGGGCATGCATCATCTTTGTCTGCTATGCCGTCTCCATCCCTGTCCGGGCATCCCATGGCAGAGGCGACTCCTTTCACTGTAGGGCAGGCATCATCCTTATCGGGTATTCCATCGCCGTCAGTGTCAGGACAGCCTCTGGTCTCTATAGGCCCTTTTTTTGTTGGGCAGTCATCATCCTGATCAGGTATGCCGTCGCCGTCCGTATCAGGACAGCCCTGAAACTGTGGCAGACCTGCTACTGTCGGGCATTTATCATCTTTGTCTATGATACCATCGTGATCCGTATCAGGACAGCCACCGGTCTCAGGCGGTCCGGGGTCATTGGGGCATTTGTCTTCGGCATCTGGTATGCCATCGCCGTCTGAATCCTTGCCACGGCCAAGCCTGAAAGCGAAACCAAAAGAGTGATGCATAAAGCTGGGACGTGGGTCGTCTGCTTCGGGTGAGACCTCTTTATGGGGCAGGTAATTAAACTGAGTCTGTACAAAAAAACCAACTTCCCTGCTCATCCATATGTTCAGTCCACCGCCTACATTGATGCTGCCTTTGGTATTTCCCCATTTGTCCAGACCGCCACCGACCAGCAGGTACGGGTCGAACCAGCTTTTCTCTTTCAGGATATAGCCATTTGCAAAACTGTATTTGATATCTACCCCCCACTGGATAAAATACTGCGAGGTGCTATTTTCATTACGTTTCACATCCGCATAAGATAGCTGCCAGCCCCAGGAGAATCCTTTTCCGACATAGGTGAACAACTTGATCTGAGAGATGGGTGGAGCGACACTGACATTCCAATTCTTATAGTAGTTAGACGGGACGTCTCCAAAGGACATATTTGCAGCATTACTCCCCAATCCAAACAGATAACGGTTTTGGCTGTTCTGCGCGCTAGAGAGAAACGTAAAGCATATCATAGGTACCAATAGTAATTGGTAGATAAGCTTCATACTGGCAAGACTTGATTATATTATTGATAAAAATAACTTATTTACAGCAAACTAAATATTAATTATAAACATTATAGAAATAATATTTTGACACTATATCCTTTAACGATTTTGGGAGAATAAGGTTCTGGTTATGATAAGCTTTGATGGGAATCATCAAAGCTTATCAATGCACTCAGCTCTTCCCGTTGCTAAAGTATTGCAGGTCCTTCATGATCTGGTTGGCTATATTGTCAGAGGTGGTCTCTGAGTTTGACTCGGCGTAGATGCGGATGATCGGCTCGGTATTGCTGCGGCGCAGGTGTACCCAGTCCTTATCAAACTGTATCTTGACACCGTCTATCGTGCTCACCTCGTAGTTGGAGTATTTCTTCTCGATCTCATCAAAGAGAGCGTCTATATTGACCGATGTATCGAGATCGATTTTTTTCTTGCTGATATGATAGCTCGGATAGGTAGAGCGCAGGATAGATGCGGTCTTGCCTGATTTAGCGAGATGCGTGAGGAATAACGCTACACCGACCATTGCATCGCGACCATAGTGTAGCTCAGGATAGATGATACCCCCATTGCCTTCTCCGCCGATCACTGCTTTTTCTTCGCGCATTTTTTGTACTACATTGACTTCACCAACAGCAGAGGCATGGTATTCGCAGCCGTACTTTTCGGTCACATCCCTCAGGGCGCGTGTGGAGGACATGTTGGATACAGTATTGCCTTTCTTTTGGCCGAGTATATAGTCTGCTACTGCAACGAGTGTGTATTCTTCACCGAACATCTCGCCGCTTTCGCTCACGAGTGCCAGACGATCTACATCCGGATCCACTGCGATACCTATGTCACACTTGTACTTTCTGACGGTATTCGCCAGCTCGCTGAGGTTCTCCGGCAGTGGCTCGGGATTATGAGGGAACTGCCCAGTAGGTTCAGTATATAGTTCTATCACTTCCTCGACACCTAAAGCTTTCAGCAGCTTAGGTATAGCTATACCACCTGTGGAGTTGACACAGTCTATGGCGACTTTGAATTTTTTTGCTCTGATGGCTTTGATGTCTACCAGTTTCAGTGCGAGTATTTTTTCGATGTGTTTATCGATATAGGTATCATTGGTAGTATAGCTGCCGAGAGAGTTGACATCTGAGTATTCTATGCTTTTAGCTTCAGCTATGCGGAGTACTTCTTCACCGGCCTTAGCTGAGATAAATTCCCCTTGTGCATTGAGTAGCTTCAGCGCATTCCACTGTTTAGGATTGTGGCTGGCAGTGATGATGATACCCCCACCGGCCCTTTCGTCATACACAGCGAGCTCTACGGTCGGAGTGGTCGAAAGCCCCAGGTCCACCACATCTATACCGATAGACTGGAGAGTGCCGCAGACTATATTATTGACCATCGGGCCGGATATACGCGCATCGCGGCCTATAACCACCTTACGGCAGCCACTGGTCTCGATGACCCACTGCCCGAAAGCCGCCGTGAACTTCATGATATCTTCAGGTGTGAGGTTCGCGCTGTGAAAGCCCCCGATGGTGCCTCTGATGCCAGATATTGATTTGATTAAGGACAAGGAAAAATATTTAAGTGGAATAAAATCGTACTAACGGAATTCCGTTTAATTTTGGATTGCGAATCTATAAAAAAATACCGCGCGTTTTTTTGATAGATACTAACAAAAATCGTATAATCATACATAAATGGCTGATAAAAAATGGTTTGAAACATGGTTTGACACGCCTTACTATCACTTGCTGTATAACAACAGGAACGATCAGGAGGCCCAAAACTTCGTTTCCAAGCTCGTAAGCTTCCTCGATCTGCCCAAAACGGCTAAAGTGCTCGATGTAGCCTGCGGCAAAGGACGTCACAGTCGCTATTTGGCAAAGTTGGGTTATGAGACTACTGGTCTGGACCTATCGCCTCAGAGTATAGCTGAAGCGCAGAAGGATTTGCTGCCCAATCTGCATTTTGAGGTATGGGATATGAGGAAAGTATACAAAGAAGGCTATTACGATCTGGTGGTCAATCTTTTCAGCAGTTTTGGTTATTTCGATAATGAGCAGAACGATCAGGATGCCATCTGTGCCATGGCGAGCGACCTTAAGCCGGGCGGCACACTGGTCATGGACTATATGAACCCCGAATGCACGGTCAAAACAATGGGCACGCGCATGATCGTAGATAGGGGAGAAGTACAATTTCACATTAAGAAGAAGATCGAGGGCGGCTTCATAAAAAAAGAGATCGAGTTTCTGGCTGATGGGGAAGACCATCACTACGAGGAGCAACTTAAACTGATCAAACCGGAACAGTTTCAGAAACTATTCAAGGGTGCAGATCTCAGGATCAAACATATTTTTGGCGACTATGAGCTGAGGCCATTTGTACACGGTGCGAGTACGAGGCAGGTGATCGTGGCTGAGAAGCTACCTCACCCCAAGTAATTTACTTTGTAAATTACTTGACCCTCTCCATAAAATGGAGAGGGTGACGAATGAATGACGATTAGATAGTATTCCCCTCTCCATTTTATGGAGAGGGGTGGTTCAAAGCGATAGTTTTGAATCGGGGTGAGGCGAGAATCCGAAGCATAAAATCCATATGGAAAGAAAAAATATAGTTAAGAATGCCAGGACGCTTCGTCAGGAAATGACTGAAGCGGAAGAGAAATTTTGGAAACAGGTCCGCGATAAGAGATACAAGGGCATAAAGTTTCGCAGACAGCATCCGATTGGTTCATTTGTGCTTGACTTCTATTGGGCAGAAAAGAATGTAGGGATAGAAATCGATGGCGGGATACATGAAAGGAGGGATATCAA
>PLSN01000282.1 GCA_003165135.1 Bacteroidota bacterium | reverse complement strand
ATGATATTGCATCGAGCAGCGTACAGGATGGCAATATAACCCTCAAAGTCCTGCATGATGAAAAAGAAGAAGGTGTATTGTCAAACCTGAAAGATATAGTGGAGGGATGGTTGAATAGCCCTAAAAACACCAATCAGCATTCTATCAAACAGATCGTTATCATAAAAGATTATATCCCTGCTCAGAAATTCGATTTCAATGCAAATAGTGCATTTGAGCAAATATCACCTTTCACCTCCTCCTATCCTACTGAGACAGCACTTCTGACTGTGCTCAAGTCTCCTCCGAAGTTCGTATAAACCAATCTCTAATGTGGCGGCAAAGTGATGCCTCTGCTGTGACTGTTTCGATCTCTCGAAGTAGCCACTTGTTATTTTATGGTTTATCAAATTTCAAAAACAATGAAAAATCTATTTGTACTCATTATATATATTACTATCAGTTTAACAAGTCTCGCCCAGAACTCACTGTCAGGCAAGGTCTCTGACCCGAAGACTGGCACCCTGGAGGGCGCTATAGTATATATTCCCGACCTGAAGGTGGGCGCAGCCTCAAAAGCCGATGGAAGTTATGCTATCAATAATATACCTAAGGGCAGCTACCTGCTAGAGGTCCGTTACCTAGGCTATACCCGTAGTACCCTGACTGTAAAGATCGAGGGTGCAGCCACACTGGATATATCGATGGTGCCGTCTGCTTATCAGGAAAATGAAGTAGTCGTCACCGGTAACTCACTCGCACAATCTGCTACCCAAAACCCGCAACAAACTTCTGAAATAAGCAATGAATACCTCAACGAGCACTCTGCGACCAATGTGATAGATGCTATCTCTCTGGCTCCCGGTGTATCGGGCATGACTGACGGGCAGAGTATCTCAAAACCTATCATCAGAGGTCTGGGATATAACCGTGTAGTAACTGTCAACGATGGTGTAGTCCAGATGGACCAGGCATGGTTTGATGAATTCGGAATCGAGGCTGATCCCGATGCAGTCGAGCGTGCTGAAATACTCAAAGGACCTGCTTCATTGGCTTATGGTTCAGATGCCATAGCAGGTGTGGTAAACCTGATACCTGAGCGGCCGCTTCCGGAGGGACAGATCAAAGGGGACATTATGACAAACTATCAAACAAATAACGGCCTGGTCAATACAGCCGTACACATAGCTGGTACAAACAACGGCATATCATGGAGTGCCCGCGTGGACTATACGCTGGCACATGCCTATCAGAATGCCTACGATGGTTATGCTCTCAATACACAGTTTAACAATTTCAATACTGATGCTACTCTCGGCATACACCGCAAATGGGGCTACAGCCAGGTACATGCCAGCTACTTTCAGATGTCCACAGGTATCCTCGACGGTACTCGTGACTCGCTGGGCAATCAACTGCTGAACGTGGCAATACCCGGAGTAGATGGGGGCAATGGTCCCGGTGCAGCCTTTTATACACAGCCTACATTACAACAGGAAAAGTCTTATACCCCCTTTGTGATCAATCAGCTCATCCGACATACCAAAGTGGTTTGGGATAATAGTATCTCAGTAGGCAAAGGCCGCATCACCTTCCTGACCAGTTGGCAGCGCAATCAGCGTCAGGAGACCAATGACCCTACCATGCCCAATACTCCTGATATTTATTATTTCTCCAACGCTGGAACATATGACCTTCGTTATGTATCGCAAAACTATAATGGCTTTGATTTCTCGGTCGGCGTCAATGGCTCAGTACAACTCTCGGAGAGCCGCGGTACACTTATGCTGATACCTAATTATGATATATTTCAGGGCGGCGGCTTTTTCATTGGCAACTACAAATACAAAAAGCTGACCGTGAGTGGTGGGATCAGGTATGATGTGCGTTACTTCGAAGGTAAAGATCATTGGGTGGACTCAACCACACAGCAACCTGTAGCGCCAAATGCATTTAACGGTTATCATGAATTTACCGGCTTCAACACTACTTTCAGCGGCTTCTCAGCCAGTCTGGGGGCCACCTACGCCCTGCCAAAAGATTTTTACATCAAGGCCAATGTCGCCCGCGGTTTCCGCGCACCCAGCGTAGTAGAGTGCGGTGCAAATGGTGTACACGACGGTACAGTGGTATGGGAACTGGGTAACCCTAACCTCAAACCCGAGACAAGTCTCGAAGGTGACCTCAGTGTAGGGATGAGTGGCAAAGATGTAGGCTTCGAGATAGATGGTTTCGCCAATTACATCACTGATTTCATCTACGCCCAAGGCCTGCTAAGCAGCATACCCGGCAATGGCGACTCGATCAATAATACTCTCAACCTCGCGGGGCTCGGTGCGGCACCGGTTTATAAATATACACAAGGGAATGCGCTGATGTATGGCGTAGAAGCTGCATTGGACATACACCCTGGTGCAGCTCCATGGTTTGATTTCTATGGCACACTGAGCTGGGTAGATGGGGGACTTCTTAATGTACCTGATTCTATCAAAGTATTGCCTTTCGTGCCACCGCTTAGAGTGACAGGAGATCTCAAGATCAATCTGAATAAAATAGGCAGGTCCAATCCAATGGGTAAAGTGATCAAGAACAGCTATATCAAATTCGGAGTGGCAGGATATGCAGAGCAGCGCAAAGTCTACCTACAGGACGCTATCTACACCGGGCTTAATACTGTGAGCACTCCGTTTGAATATGCAGCGAGCAGGTCTGCCACACCGGGCTATGTATTATTTAACCTCGGATGGGGCGGTGACCTCCAGGCAAACGGACATACATATGCCAAACTATACTTCATCGTAAACAACCTGTTTAACACCACCTATATGGACTATATGAACAGATATAAATACTATCCTGTCAACTACTCTACCGACCGCGTAGGTGTATTTAATATGGGAAGGAATATCAGTATCAAGTTGATCATCCCGCTTGACATCAAAAAATAGACCAAATATTTCCTATTGAAAACTGTTTGAGGTATTATGAGGCGGCCGGATGAATTTCCGGTCGCTTTTTTTGTTTTAGAGGACAGGTCGCGACTAGCTCTCCTCTCGGAAGTATATCTTGTAATAATTCATCTTGGCCGCTTCATCATAGCCCTTTTCGATGAGTTCACGGTTGCCGTGTATATATATATGAAAGTTTTTATCAAGTTTTAAAATGCTTTTGAATACCTTAGCATTCTTTTTGACAGCCAGATCTGAAATATCAAATCGCTCTTCCACCGTCATCTGATTTTGCTGCTCATAGTCTCCTTTATAGCGCTCAAAAGACTGCATCAGCAGGGGCTCCTGCATCACCTCAGTGCTAAACTGCTTAAAGTCAAACTGCTCATGCTTTTTAAAGAATTCCACTGACTTATTGAGCATGTCTATCTGCGCTGTTTTTTCCACCACAAACTCCTCGGGCAGTTGTTCTTTGATATAGCTTTTGCATAATGATAGGAAATTATTGGTCTTATGATAGTCATCATTGCAGGGTGCGAGGCCGAGAAAGTCATCCTTCCAGTAGCGCGCCTCGTCTCCCTTACTTACATTATCCAC
>PLSN01000302.1 GCA_003165135.1 Bacteroidota bacterium | reverse complement strand
CCTGTCCCACATTCATGATGTCTCGAAATGCCAGATACAGCAATACAAACAAAATGCTCTGACGAAGGAAATTAACTAGTGTGCCTTGCACAAAATTTATGCTGCGAAGTGAGCGTACTTTCTCCAGTTCCAGTTTGAGTATCTTTCGTGTAGCAAGATTAAGGCGTTTAACCTCTTGATTGGTAAGGCCGAGGCTCTTGATCAGCTCCACATTTCTCAGGCTCTCCGTCGTAGCGCCCGCCAGCACATTGGTCTCACGGGTGATACGGGTCTGGACGAGTTTGATTTTCTTTGACAGATAGCTGATGACCAGGTAGAGCAGACTGCTGGCACCGAAGTAAATGAAAAACATATAGCCATATATCTGCACCGATACAATCAGCACAAAGATGATTCCCACTATTCCAACAAAAAAGACATTAATAAAGTTAGTGATGAATTTCTCTGAATCTGTGCGTACACGCTGGAGGATACTGAGCGTAGAGCCACTTTGTTTATCTTCAAAATCCTGATACGGCAACTGCAGTGAATGCTTTAGTCCATCAGTATATACATCTGCTCCAAAGCGCTGTATCACCAGGCTCGTGGTATAATCCTGAAATGCTTTTGCTATACGACTGACCATAGCTACGGTAATGTTGGCCAATATGAGTAGCCCCGAGGCCCTGAGAAACATCTCACTAGTGGATGACTTATCAAAATGAATGACAAGGTTGATCAGTTTGCCATAGATGACAGGGTCAAGCAGAGAAAAACACTGGTTAATGATCGCCAGTCCGAATGAGGCGATGACCAGGACTTTATATTTTTTGAGGTATTGCAGGAGTAATTTCATGGATGATTTCTATGGCAAAGTTAAGATAATACATGTTTAACCATGCAAACGAATGGCTAATCATAAGATTTTAAAATTACTCAGAAAAAATCAGGATTTGATAAACAGCTGAAGTACATAGTATGTAAACCCACCCATCAGTGCCGCTGCCGGTATGGTGATGATCCATGCCAGGATAATATTGCCGGCTATACCCCAGCGCACAGCACTGAGTCGCTTAGTCATACCGGCTCCCATGATACAGCCCGTGATAGTATGCGTAGTACTGGTCGGTATACCCAGCGCCTCGGTAGCAAAGAGCGTCACAGCACCGCCGGTCTCTGCGCAGAAACCCTCAAAAGGTTTGAGTTGGGCTACTTTCTGGCCCATGGTCTTGACTATACGCCATCCGCCAAACATAGTCCCCATGCCCATCGCAAAGTAACAAGCCAAAGCTGCCCAGGTAGGCATGCCGACATTCTCGATACATTTTGCATTGACAAAATCACGATAGCAGGACTGAGCAGACGCTGNNGTATCTGTTTTGCTATGACCATGCGCAGCATATTTCACCAGATCGAGTGCGGAATAATGTTTCTTATCCGTCACATCCATCAGTGTCACTTTGGCGAGGCTCGATGTATCCAGATGGTCTATTTTCCCATTGAGTACCTTATCATCTATTTTGGCTAGTGCCAGTTGTATATTTTCCTTGTATTCTTTGTAATGTGCGTCCTGCTTGACCTTCTTTATTTCATTAAAGACCATACTCTGCTGAGAGCTGAGGCCTGAGGAGTTTTCAGACAGTCCTTTGATAGATGTCTGTGTATAGAAAATGATCAGCGCGATCCAGATCACACCCATTGACTTCTGAGCATCATTGCCACCATGCCCTATAGAGAAGAGTGCAGATGATACCAACTGCAATCGCCTGAAATATTTATCGACTTTGGCTGTCGGCAGGTTCTTGCATATATGCAGTACCAGTACCGCAATGGTGAAAGCTACGAATATACCCAAAACCGGAGCCACGATGATAAAGATCAGTATCTTGGTGACACCCGCCACGATGATAGAACTGGTGCCTGCTTTGATGAGTGCAGCACCGACCAATCCGCCTACGAGCGCATGAGATGAACTCGATGGTATACCCCACCACCAGGTGATCAGGTTCCATACGATAGCTCCTGAGAGCCCGCCGATGATCACCAGCAGGTTGAGCACCTTGGCATCTACTACTCCTTTGCCGATAGCGGCTGCCACCTTATGATCTTTGAATATAAAGAATGCAACAAAATTGAAAAAAGCGGCCCAAACCACTGCCTGAAGCGGTGTCAATACGCGTGTAGACACTATGGTAGCTATGGAATTGGCCGAATCATGAAACCCATTGATGAAGTCAAAGATGACAGCCAGTATGACTATTGTAATTAATAATTCCATTTACTCTTTTTTTTGCCCGATCAAATAAATTACGAGTTCTTAACGATGATGGTCTCTATTACATTGGCGACATCTTCGCATTTGTCGGTGGCTGTTTCCATATTGGCCAGTATCTCTTTTACTTTCATGATCTTGATGGCATCTGTCTCATAAATAAAAAGTGATGCGATGGCCCCGTCAAAAATATCATCTGCCTGATTTTCCAGACTGTTGATGCGTACTACTGCTTCTTTGACACGTACTATATCCTTCATCCCTTTGAGCCCTGATACTGCGGCATTTACCTCGATAGCAGACTTCTCTATCACCTCAGCCAGTTGTATCATCTCGAGGGTATACTCTTCGATTTTATATAGCTGCATTCTTTTGGCAGAGCCATGTATATAGTCCACAATATCATCCAGCGAAGACGCCAGATAATGGATATCCTCACGATCAAAGGGAGTGATGAAATTGGTGCTTAATTCAGTGAAAATTTCGTGCGTGACATTATCCCCTACATGCTCCAGGTCAGCTATCTCTTTTATCAATACAATACGCTTGTCGGGAGCGAGTGTATTGAGCAATTCGTTGAACTTCTTGGCTATCGCGACCAGGTTCTCAGATGAGCGGGCAAAGAGTGTAAAGAATTTTTTGTCTCTGGGAACAAAGAAGGAAATAAAGTTGTCAATTTTCATGTCGTGAATTTAATAGCGTCAAATCTAAAAATGCAATATTAAGCAAATGTTAAACAAAAGCATTTGTTCATTAATTTTTCAGGAAACCCTTTCTTTATTTTAATATGTTCTGGATATCACATTATCATTAATGGTTTTCTTTCTGTCAAACCACCATGTATCTATCATAAACTGTGTACGGATAGTGAATACATCATTTTTGGTGTAATTTGATGTATAAATAGTGCCTGTCAGGCCGGTGCTTTCGTTCATCACATGATCATACCACAGCATCAGCTTGAAATATGGAGTAGGACAGAAAGTATAACCAAAGCTCAATGTGGTAAATTTCACATCTGTAGAGTTGATGCTACTTGTCGCAAGAATA
>PLSN01000015.1 GCA_003165135.1 Bacteroidota bacterium | reverse complement strand
CAATATCTTCGATATTGAACTTTTTATTTAAAGTATCAATTCCATCTATCGGTCTAATAGACATTTCAAATTTACGATTATCATCAATTGCTTCATAAAAAATAAATAGAGGTCTACAATCATTTTCAATTTTATATTCACGTAACTTATATATGATTTCTCTAACTTCTTGACGTTCCCTTTTCCCCATTGTTGTTCCAAAAATTATACCCGTCAATTGTTGCGGATCATAATTAAAAATTCGCCCAACTATGGATTTTTTTTGCAAGCCATCTTCATTCACAATACCATCCGGCAAGGAATCGATGCGTATTAATCTAACTTCCCTTTCGTATTGCCAGTTTGTAAATTTTGTCAAATAAGCTTGTTTCCGTATTTGCCAATAATTCTCTATCTCACTTCTATCAACTTCCTTTCCGTAAACAATTCCCGGAAAAGGATAAAACCCATTTACACGAACATTTTGTTCTTCGTAGTGAACCTCTTCAAATCTATGCTCAATAATGCCGTGAGGATAAAATGACTTATCAGATTTAAAAGTCCCGTCAACTATTGAGAAACAAAGACAAAAGCCTTTATGATGATCTGCATAATGAGACCATAATACAGGGTCATTATTAGTCATGGAGAAAGATGCTATATAGCAGTATTGGTCAAGAAATTTAAATACAAACAGCTTTAATTGTTTAATGAAAGTTAAAGCAGAAAAAGCCGATTCAGGTATGTTTTTGTTATTAAATGCTTCAAATACGATTGCTTCAAATTCTACTGAATTAAGTTTTCCGACAAGTTCATTATAATACATATCTTCTTTTGCAAAAAAAGCAGCAATAAAATCAATATTTATAAATTGTCTATATGGTGCAAATGCGTTTCCTATGCTATTTTTGTTATCTAAAAAAAGTTTTATTAATCGTTTATAGATTTCAATGTCCGATTCAAAATGATGCGGATTTTTGGTATCATATGGATCATTAAGCTCATCTTTGGAACTAAAAAAAATCTCACTATACAATAATTCATTTAGTGTAAGAGGGCTATAAGACCTATATCTAAAAACAGTATTTGGATAGGGTAACTGTAAATCCTCTATTTTCATNNTCAATTATCCATTGTCCATTGTCAATTGTCAATTAAATTACCTCATCTGCATCACCTGATTGTAGTATGCCTGAGGCAGCTGATAGTTTGGTGATATGCTGAGTGACTTATTGAAGGCCCCGATAGCTTTTTCTTTATTCCCATGAGATGCGTATGCTATGCCCAGATATGCCCATGCTATCTCGTTATCATCATCTGCTTTTACTGCTGCTTCGAGATGTGGTAGCGCCGTCTGAAGATCACTCTTCTTGAGCGCATCTATGCCTATCATATCGTCTTTGCTTACACGCTTCACGACCATTGCTACGACGGAGTTGTCGACCATGACCTTATATACCGTGCCTTTCGGCGCGAAATGCCCATGCTTCATCATCTCGGGATCCACGAACTGCGGTAGAAAAACCGCATAGTCCCAGTCTTTCTCATTGCGCTCGCGGTACCTCACATACTCTCCATGCCATTTGCTCTTATCCATCAGGAAACATTGGTTCAACTCACCGGGGTTGTTTGACACCATTTTCAAATTAGGGTCATAAGGAATATTCTTTGCTATCCAGTCAGCAGCAGGCTTGGCACTGGCCGCATAATAATCGAGATGATAATCTCCATATGTACCGTCCACTCCTCCGACGAACTCATTAAAGTAAACATATACTACCGGAAAATTCTTTACGATAAAAGTGCCCGGCAGCAATATACCGATGGCGAGCACTCCATAGAGCACATAGTCCCATACTTTGGGCTTGACGATCCTGAATAGCGCCTCGAAGGTCACAGCCGCAAAGACCGCTATACCTGTGTAAGTAAAATAGCTATGCCTCCATCCATTGAGCAGGGCTGCTTTTTTGTAGATGATATAAAACAGTGGGAACACGGAAACGAACAAGACCATAAAAAGAAAATACCCATTGAAGGTCTTTCGCATGAAAGGCAATAAAGCCAATCCCAAAAAGAAACCTATAATAACGATAGCTGGTGATGTTGTTGCAATATAAAAAGGGTTATAATTCCATGGCACTTCATTGGAGCCTATCATCTTGCCGTCAAAAAGTACGGATATGACCGTCGGATAAGAAGACTGCACAGCGAGTGCATGGAATGGCTGGCTGAATGGCGCCCTCCATGCTGCCGGCCATGCCATAATACCGATGAACCATGCCCCGGCGAATATTACTGCAACCTGAATGATCAAAGGCCTGTAATAGGCAAAGTCAAATTTAAGCAGATGCTCGCGCCATTCGTCATTCATCAGCAGTGCTAGTCCGACGAACATGATAGTATATGGGAATAAAAGCAAGCCACCAACACGTATGCTAAATGCAAGGCCGATACCGATCATCGTGAGTATGACCGTCCGCCAGCTCGGTCGCGGCAGCTCACTGACCAGACATAGCAATCCATATATTGCCATCATATACCCTGCAGCAAAAGGTGGGTCTTTGGGATTATTAAATGCCTCACCAAATAAACGCGGACTCACGAGCATAAAGAGCATCGCTATCAGTCCTGCACGCCAGCCACCTATCTTGTATGCAGCCATGCCACAATAGTAGAACAACAAAAAAGTAAACAAAGTCAGTATCAGGTGACGTGTCTGGTAGGGATTAGTACCAAGGTTCTTATAGATAGCAGCAGATGTCACCTCCAGTAGCGGGCCATAGTTCTGAAGGAGTGCCGGGTCTTCACGCCCGCCCGTAGGATCAAAGCGAAAGAGTGAATCGTCTTTACCAAAAGTAGTGAGATAGTTGTATGACAGGTCTCCGAGTGCCTTGTGTGTGATCTCATCGCCGCTGGGCCCAAAATGGCTGCTGAACAGAGGCCGGATGATAAAGATCAAAACCGCTACGATGATAAAAGCGTAATGGAATATCTTATCCTGATGCTCAGTCAGTACATTGCTGAAATCAAAGAATGGTTTTGAATCTGCCTGCTGTTTCTTTGGTGCAGCCTGACGCTGACTCTGCGGTACTACTTTTCTTTCTTTTGCCATTTTTAATAGATATGAGATGTGAGATGTGAGACATGAGACAATACAAGAAAGACCGCAAACAAATATAATATTGTATAGGTCTCAATATTCATGTCTCAATACTCAAATCTAGTTATTAAAGCATTCGAAAACTACATTTCTGACTTTGAAATAAGTAAGATAAGGTGTAGATGATTTATAATTGTTAAATACTTCTCTGACCAATGCTGCATAATCTTTTTCGAAACGGATACTGCGGCCACGGTCATATTTCACAAAGAACTTTTCGAATATGCTCATGTTCTCAAACTTTCCGGGATCATAAGTAATAAGCCTGCCGCCTGGCTTAAGGGCCAGTTTCGCCAGACGGAGCAAAGAGATGACGATAGGGTCATCAAGGTGGTGCATCACTCCTGTCGCGATCACGATGTCAAAATTATTGAACTCCTTTAGTCCCTCTTCAGTCAGTATCTTGTGGTAGAAATGCACCTTAGGTCTGTCTTTAAAAAGCTGATTGGCATAGTTTATATAAACCCCCTCACCGTCGAAACCATAGTATTCAAAATCCTTACAGTATTTATCAAAATACTCCACGTACTCACCTGTGCCGCAGCCTATGTCGAGTATCTTGCATCCGTCAAATGGCTTGATGTAATCTTTGACCATTGTATTGCGATACAACTTGGCGCCTGCCACAAACTGCACCAGATTATATATCCAGGGAGCACTTATGATACTGTGTATTCCACTCTTATTTTCTGCCATTATTTATTGCCGTTGATTTTAAGATGCTAAAAATAAGAAAATCGCCGATTAAGCTATTTCCTGACCACTACCGTGTACCCCAGCGGGTCTTCGTCGGTACCGAGATTGAACCAAACAGAGAAATGCCCCATCATAGCCACCAGTCCCAATATCGGCGTCAGCAGCAGCCATATCGGCACGAGTATCCATTTCCATGCCACGACTGGTACCAGATTTCTGAAAAACATGACTATTATTTTGTTGGTTATGACTGTCACATCAGTGCCCCTGTTTGTGATCTTTGCCTCAGAAAATTTGGCGAACATGGTCTTGAGACTGCTCGGTGTATACCTGAAAAAATCCCACGGGATATAGTGATAGCGTGCACTCCATGGGATAGTAATGATACCGGTAGCCCCGGGTTTCATGACACGGTGCATCTCGTCTATTAGTTTTTGATAGCCCTCTACATGCTCCAGTACCTCCGTGCATATCAGTCCATCAAATTTATCATCAGCAAAAGGAATATCCCGTCCGTTGAAATAAGTAACATCGGGATTATTGTAGTCAAACTTAGCTGCGTCTGATATATCTACACCATAATATTTAGTGGCATTCTTATCCAGCAGAAATCTATATGGCGACTGTCCGCAGCCCACATCAAGCACTTCGCCCTTGAACTTTGGCAGTACCTGTCTGAGGTCATGCAGCGCAGTCAGCGTCTGAAAGTCAAGCAGCAATCTGCCATAAAACTTTATCTTGCCAAATGTGCCGTCTTCGGGACCGATATTAGAGACAGGACGAAATCCTTCTGAACTCATGATTACCTTTTGTTTTAAAAGTCGATAAAAATAAGAAAAACGGGGATAGATGGTGGATCAGTTGATCAGGAATGCAGGTAATCAGTGCAGTAGGGCTGATTTACCCTCATAAATCCAAGTCTTCCTTCATGATCTTATACAGCACATGTGTCTTTAGCCTATCTCCATCTGCTATATTGGGATGTTCGAACTGTCCTGCTTCTTTCA